>DATISK010000049.1:0-2453 GCA_035581545.1 Ornithinimicrobium sp.
TGCTGCCCCGGCGGCGGGGGCTAACGTGGTGGCATGCCGCAACCGTCGAACGAAGCCTCCGCCTGGCTGGTCCGCGAGTCCGCCCTCGACCCCGGCGCGCACGGCGCCCTGGAGTCCGTCTTCGCCCTGTCCAACGGGTACGTCGGCGTCCGGGGCACGCTGGACGAGGCGCAGCCCAGCGCCTCCCGCGGCACCTTCCTGGCGGGGGTCTACGAGTACCACCCGCTGTCCTACCCCGAGGGCGGCTACGGGCACCCCGAGCACGGACAGGCCATCATCGGCGTGGCCGACGGAAGCACCGTGCGCCTGCAGGTGGACGGGGCGCCGCTCGACGTCCGGGAGTCCCCGCCGGAGCAGCACGACCGCGTGCTCGACCTGCGGGAGGGCACGCTGCGCCGCGAGACCGAGTGGGTCACCCCGCGCGGCGCCCGGATGCGCCTGACGTCCACCCGCCTCGTCTCGCTGACCCAGCGCTCCGTCACCGCGATCCGCTACGAGGTCGAGGCGCTGGACCGCCCCGTCCAGGCGGTGCTGCGCTCCGACCTGGTCGTCAACGGCACCCCGCCGAAGGTGGAGAACTCGGACCCGCGCGTGGCCGCGGTCCTGGAGCAGCCGTTCCACGCCCGCCTCAGCCGCTGCCACGAGACCGGCGGGGTCCTGGTCCACCGCACCCACGGCAGCGAGATCGGGGTGGCCGCGGCGGTCGAGCACGCCGTGGACCTGCCCCCGGGGGGCGCCGCCAGCACCCAGTGCGACGACGACCAGGTGGTCACCACCCTCGTCACCGATCTCCGGCCCGGGCAGCGGGTGGGCTTCGTGAAGTACCTCTGCCACGCGTCGTCGGGCGCGGACCCCTCGGCCGACCTGCGGGAGCAGGTGCTCGCCGCGATGGACGGGGCGCGGCGGCGCGGCTGGGACGGGCTGCTCGCCGACCAGCGCGCGGAGCTGGACGAGTACTGGGACGGCGCCGACGTGGAGATCGACAGCGACCCCGAGCTGCAGCTGGCCATCCGCTTCGACCTGTTCCAGCTCCTGCAGGCGGCGGCCTGCGTCAGCCGGGCCCCGGTCGGGGCGAAGGGGCTGACCGGCGGCGGGTACAGCGGGCACACCTTCTGGGACATCGAGGGCTTCGTGCTGCCGGCCCTGGCGCTGCTGCGCCCCCGCGACGCCGCCCGGCTCCTGCAGTGGCGCTCCTCGACCCTGGACCGGGCCCGGGAGCGCGCGCAGGTCCTGGACCTGGACGGAGCCTCCTTCCCGTGGCGCACCATCGACGGGCACGAGACGTCGGCGTACTGGCCGGCCAGCACCGCGGCCATGCACGTCAACGCCGACATCGCGCGCGCCTTCCGCTGGTGGGCCGACGCGACCGGCGAGGACCTCACCGCGGTCGGCGGGGTCGACGTCCTCGTGGAGACGGCGCGCGTGTGGGCGGCCATGGTGCACGAGGACTCCGAGGGCAGCATCCACCTGTTCGGGATGACCGGGCCGGACGAGTACACCGGCGTGGTGGACGACAACGTGTTCACCAACCTCATGGCCCGGCGCAACCTCCGGGCGGCCGCCGAGGCCTGCGAGGAGCACCCCGAGCACGTGGGGCGGCTCTCCGTCACGGCGGACGAGCTCCAGCGCTGGCGGGCCCTGGCGGACGCGATCCACGTCCCCTACGACGCCGTGCGCGGCGTGCACCCCTCCAACGAGGGGTTCACGACCTACCGCGAGTGGGACTTCGAGGCCAAGCGCGACGGCTACCCCGTGGAGGAGCACTTCCACTACGCGAAGATCTACCGCCGCCAGGTCGTCAAGCAGGCGGACCTGGTCCTCGCCCTGTGGTGGTGCGCCGAGGCGTTCACCCCCGAGCAGACCGCCCGGGACCTGGACTACTACGAGCAGCGCACCGTCCGCGACTCGTCCCTCTCGGCCTGCGTCCAGGCCGTGGTCTGCGCCCGGGTGGGCCACCTGGACCTCGCCCTCGAGCACCTGCGCGAGTCCGCCCTCGTGGACCTGCGGGACATCCAGCAGGACGCCGAGCAGGGCCTGCACCTGGCCTCCGCCGCCGGGTCGTGGCTGGCCGTGGTCTGCGGGTTCGGCGGACTGGACCCGGACGGGGGCGAGCTGCGCCTGGCCCCCCGGCTCCCGGAGAAGCTGCACCGGATCGCCTTCCGCCTCCGGTGGCGCGGCCGCCGGCTCGGAGTGGAGACCACCCGCTCGGGCACGGTGGTGCGGCTCCTGGACGGGGCCGCCGGCGAGGTGGCGCTGCGGATCGACGGCGAGCCCCTGACCGTCACGGCCGACCGTCCCGCGACCGCCCCGCTGCACACGCCCTGCCCGGCCACCCCCGCACCGCGCCAGCCGCCGGGCCGCGCCCCGCGGGCCCCCCGCACCCCGTGACGCCGTCCGCACCGCTCGAGGTGCTCACCCGCGTCTGGGGCTACGACGCCTTCCGCGGGCAGCAG
>DATISK010000050.1:0-1972 GCA_035581545.1 Ornithinimicrobium sp.
GGGTGCGGGCTGCGGACGACGGCGCGCCGACCGGCGCGCCGTCCGGGGCCGCCGCGGACGGGGGGTCCTGGGGCGCGGTCCGACCCGCGCGCCGGCGCCGCTCGGCGATGGTCAGGCCGTCGTGCTCCGCCCGGGGCTCGCGCAGCCGTCCGGCGCCCCGGTACAGGGGCACCGCGTCGAGGGCCTCGGGGCTGAGTCCCGAGTGCTTCCCGCCGCCGCCGAAGTAGCGGGTGCGGGCGAGCATGACCATCATCGGGTGCGTGAAGAGGAAGACGACGAGGAGGTCCGCGATGGCGGTGAGGCCGAGGGTGAAGGCGAAGCCGCGCACGTTGCCCACGGCCACGAAGTACAGGACCGCCGCGGCCAGCAGGTTCACGGCCTTGGACGCGAGCACGGTCTGGCGGGCGCGCTGCCAGCCGTGGTCGACCGCGGCGGGGATGGAGCGGCCGCTGCGGATCTCGTCGCGGATGCGCTCGAAGTAGACGATGAACGAGTCGGCGGTCTGGCCGATCGCCACGATCAGGCCGGCCACGCCGGCCAGGGACAGGCGGTAGTTCGCGGACCAGCCCAGCAGGGTGATCGCCAGCCAGGTGAGCACGCCCGCGACCACGAGCGAGCTGATGGTCACCAGACCCAGCAGCCGGTACTGGAAGAGCGAGTACACGCACACGAGCACCAGGCCGATGATCCCGGCGATGATGCCCATCCGCAGCTGGTCGGCGCCCAGGGTCGCGGAGATCTGCTGCTCCGACTGGATGTCGAAGCTCATCGGCAGCGCGCCGTACTTGAGCTGCTCGGCCAGGAACTGCGCCTGCTCCTCGGTGAACTGACCCGTGATCTGGGCCTGGCCGTCGGAGATCACGGCGTTCATCGACGGGGCGGAGACCACCTGGCCGTCGAGCAGGATCGCGAACTGGCTGCGGGGGTCGTCCGGGGTGGCGCTGCCGATGCCGTAGAGCCGTTCGGATAGCTCGCGGAAGGTGTCCGTGGCCTCGGGGCCGAACTGCAGGTTCACGGCGAACTGGTTCAGGGACACGCCGGTGGAGTTCTGCGCCGTCCCGTAGGAGGCGTCCTCGATCCCGGTGCCCTGGATCTCGACCGGGCCCAGGAGGTACTTGGTGCCGGTCTCGGGCTCGCAGGCGACGACCGGGGCGTCGGCGTCCTGGGCCTCCCGCTCCTCGGGGGACTGCGGCACGGTGCAGTCGGCCTCCTCGAACTCCCGGAACAGGTCCGGGGTGATCCAGTTGGGGTCGGAGGCGTCGGTGGGCTCGGCGGTGGGCTCGGGCACCTCGTCGTCGCCGACGCGCTGGTCCTCGGGCACCGGCTCCGCCGCGGCGGTGGTGAGCACGGGCCGGAAGTTCATCTGCGCCGAGGTCTGGATGAGCTCGCGGGTCTGGGCGGAGGGCACGCCGGGCATGGAGACCACGATGTTGCTGCCGGACTGGGTGGCGATCTCCGCCTCCGCCACGCCCGAGCCGTCGACGCGCTGGCGGATGATCTCCACGGCCTGGTCCAGCTGCTCGGCGGTGATCTCCTGGCCGGCGTCCTCCCCCTGCAGGGACGGGGAGAGGATCATCTGCGTCCCGCCCTCGAGGTCGAGGGCCAGCTTGGGCCCCCAGCCGGTGCGGTCGGTGCCCGTGCCCCAGGCCAGCAGCCCGGCCAGCAGGGCGAGCAGCACGAGCAGCCCGATCAGGGACCGCCGGGCGGTCGAGAGGGCGGCCCGCACCCCCGAGCGCGCCGGCGCGGTCGAGCCGCCCCGCCCGGACGGGCCGTCCGGTGCGGCGGGTCCCGGGTCACCGGGGGTCTTGCGTGTGGTCAGTGCCATGGTCTTCCTTACGAACGACGGCCCGGTGGTGCCGGGCCTGTGCATGGGAACGGGCCGACCATCGGTCGGCCCGTCGTCCCGTGTTGGGGGGTCAGTCGGTGCGCTGCCCGGGCTCGCGCCGGGCGTCGTCGTCCAGGGGATCGACCG
>DATISK010000051.1:0-5786 GCA_035581545.1 Ornithinimicrobium sp.
AACGGCTCGGTGGTCACCCGCCCGCCGGCCGCGCGCACCCGCTCCGCCGTGGCGTCGGTGTCGGCGACCTGGAAGACGACCGACCAGAAGGGGTCCTCGTCCTCCGCGACCAGCCCCAGTCCCGCGCTGCCCTCCCGGTCGTCGCCGGGGACCTGCGCGACGGCATACCTCATGGTCCCCTCGGAGAGGTCCGTGTAGGTCCAGCCGAACACGTCGGCGTAGAACCGGCGGCCGCGGTCGAAGTCGCCGACCATGGCCTCGGTCCAGGCGACCGCCCCCGGGACGTCGTAGGCCTCGAAGCCCTGGTGGGAGCCCGGTTGCCAGGTGCCGAACCCGGCACCCGTCGGGTCGGCGTGCAGGGCCATCGTGCCGAACGGGCCCACGGCCATGGGCGGCATCAGGGTCGTGCCTCCGGCGGCGACGACGGCCTGCGCGACGGCGTCGGAGTCCTCGACCATCACGTAGACGGTCCACACGTGCGGCGGCTCGGGCATGCCCTCCATCGGCGGAGCCATGCCCGCGACGGCCAGGCCCTCGACCGTGGCGTTGAGGTAGCCGCCGAACTCGGCCTCACCGCCGGTGTAGTCCCACCCCAGGACGTCCCGGTAGAAGGCCTTGCTGCGCCCGAGGTCGGTGACGGACAGGTCGATCCAGGCGGGTGCGCCGACGGGCCGGCGGGTGCTGCGTGCGGTCATGGTGCCAACTCCTCGTGGGGGCGCCCGTCCGGTCGACGGGCCGGTGATGGTCGGACCGTCGGGCACGGCAGGACTCATCGCTCCGACGCCCACCGGGGTGCGGACGCCGGCCCGTTCGTGCCACGGGGTGCGACCTGGCCGGGAGTGACCGACGGCATACCCCGCCGCTCTGGGCAGCGCAGGCCCGGGCGGTCAGGATGGGAGGGTGAGCCGCGTGGTCCGGGTGGCCCGGCGCGTCCTTCTCGGCGTGCTGGTCATGGTGACCGTCCTGCTGGGGCTCGGGGTGCCGGCTCAGGCCGCCGGTCGGACCGACCCGGGTGAGGCCGCCCCGGTCGGGACCGAGGTCGTCGTCGAGTACTACTACGGCGAGGGCTGCCCCGTGTGCGCGGTGACCGGGCCCTGGCTGGAGGAGCTGGCGGCCAGGACCCCGGGGATGCGGCTGGAGACGGTGGAGGTGTGGGAGGACGGGGCCGGGAGGGCTCGCCTGGTGGACGCGCTGGAGCGCTACCGGGTCCGGGCGCTCGGCGTCCCGGTGGTGCTCGTGGGCGAGCGCGCCTGGGTGGGCTTCCGCGAGGGGGTCCACGACGTGCAGATCGAGGCCGAGGTGCAGCGGTGCGCGCAGCAGGGGTGTCCCGACCCGGCGGACGTCCGGCTGCCTGCGGGCGCCTCCGGCACCGTGGCCACCGGGGAGGTCTGCGAGGGGGACCCCGACGAACCGTTCCGGTGCGCGCCGGAGGAGGACTCCGCCGACGTCCTGCGGCTCCCCCTGGCCGGCGAGGTGCACCTCGGGGACCGCTCGCTGCTGGTCTCCACCTCGCTCATCGCCCTCGTGGACGGCTTCAACCCCTGCTCGCTGTGGGTGCTGACGGTGCTGATCGCGCTGTCCCTCCGGGCCGGGTCGCGGCGGCGGATGATGCTCGTCGGCCTGACCTTCATCACGGTCACGGCCGGGATCTACGCCCTCTTCATCGCCGGGCTGTTCACGGTCTTCACGGTGGTGGCGTTCGCACCGTGGATCCGCGTCCTGGTCGCCCTGGTGGCCCTGTTCTTCGCGGCGGTCAGCATCAAGGACTACTTCTGGTTCCGGCAGGGACTGTCCTTCACCATCGCCGAGGGACGCAAGCCCGGGATCTACCGGGCGATGCGCCGGGTGCTGGCGCAGGGGGACGACCTGCCCGCGGTCGTCGCCGCCACCGCGGTGCTCGCCGCGGGGGTCTCGCTCGTGGAGTTCGGGTGCACCGCCGGCCTGCCGCTGCTGTGGACCAACCTGCTCACCGCGCAGCAGGCGACGGCGGGCACGTTCGTCACGCTCCTGCTGGTCTACATGCTCGTCTACCAGCTGGACGAGCTGGCGATCTTCGGCACGGCCGTGGCGACGATGCGCGCCTCCCGGATGCAGGAACGGCACGGCCGGATCCTCAAGCTGGCCAGCGGGATGCTCATGCTGGCGCTGGCCCTCGTCGTGCTCGTCGACCCCGACCTGATGAGCGGGGTGGCCTCCTCGCTCCTGGTGGTCGGATCGGCGCTGGGCGCCACCGTGCTGGTGCTCCTCGTGCACCGCGTGGTCCTGCCCCGGCTGGGTGTGCGGGTGGGCGCGGAGGCCGACCTCGGGCCACGGTCGCCGGACCTGCGCCGGGAGGACGACCGGCAGGACCAGTCCCGCCGGTGACCGTCCGGTCCTCAGCCTCCCGCGCGGCGCAGGACGCTGACCGCGAACGTCGCGTCCGCGTCCCAGGGGCGCAGGTCCCAGGTGGCGAACCGGTGCTCCAGCACGAGCCCGGCCGAGGGGAGGACGGCGTCCAGGTCGGCCGGGGTGAACCCGCGGGTGACCCGGCAGCCGACGAGCACGAACCCGCCGGGCCGCACGTGGGCGGCGACGCCCCGGACCGCCGGTCCGCGGTGCTCCTGGGGGAGGAAGTCGAGCACGTTGCCGGCGAGGAGGGCACCGTCGAAGGGTTCGGCCTGGCCCACCTGAGCCAGGTCGAGGACGGCGAGGTCCCCGACCACCCAGGTGGCGTCCGGGTGGTCCTCCCGGGCGGCCTCGACGAGGACCGGGTCGATGTCGACGCCCACGACCCGGTGGCCCAGGCGGGCCAGGTGCCCGCCGTGCCGGCCGGGGCCGCAACCGGCGTCGAGCAGGCGGGCACCCCGCGGGGACAGGACGTCGACGAGCCGGGACTCACCCTCCACGTCCTCGCCCCGCGCACCCATCACGCGGAAGCGCTCGACGTACCAGCGGGAGTGCTCCGGGTCGTGCAGCCCCGGCCACAGCGACGTCGGGTGGTCGGCGGGGGTCGGTTCGACAGGGGTGTTGCTGTGCTCCGTCACCGTGCCACTGTAGGGCGCTCAGCCGTAGGCCAGGTCGGCGTCGGGGACGCCGTCCCCGTCGTCGTCGTCCCCGTCGCCCGGCGGGATCCGGCACCACGCCTGCCCGAGGTAGCCGACGACGGAGAGCAGCAGCGCGGCGCCGAGGTGGACCAGGCCCCAGAGGAGCTGTTCGCGCTCGCCGGGCACGTCGGCGTGGGGCAGGTGGACCAGGGCGTTGGCCAGGTACCAGCCGACCAGGGCCGCTCCTCCGAGCGCCGCCGCCTGGGCCCCCACCAGGGTCCCCCGGCCGCGCTGGGGGCTCGGCCGGGCCGTGCCCGCCCCCCGCAGGTAGCGACGGATCTGCCAGCTCATGACCAGGACCAGGAGGGTCACCGCCACGAGCGGGACCAGCCCGAGCCAGGAGATCACGGGGTACTCCGCCCCCAGCGCGCGCAGCAGCTGCAGCACCAGCCACCCGGCCATGGCGCTGAGCACCGCGACGAGGACGCCGGTGGTCCGACGGACCCCCTCCACCGGGTTCACCGGCCTGCTCCCTGCTCGAGCGGGCGGAGGTCCTGATCCGCGACGGCGGGGACGAGGTCGCGCACCCGGCGGACGTCCTGCCCCGTCCGCAGGTGGGCATCGGGGTCCAGGGCCAACCAGGGCAGCAGCACGAAGGCCCGCTCGTGGGCCCGCGGGTGCGGCAGGGTCAGCTCCGTGGCGCCGGACCGGACGTCGGTGCCGGCGAGCGGGTCGCCGTACTGCACCAGGTCCAGGTCCAGCGTGCGGGCACCCCAGCGGACGTCGCGGGTGCGGCCGTGGTCCTGCTCGAGCTGCTGCAGGTGGGAGAGGAGGGTCGCCGGGGCGAGGCTGGTGCGGGCCAGGACCACGGCGTTGACGTAGTCGGGCTGGCCCGCGACCGCCGCACCCCCCACCGGGGCGCCGACGTAGAGGGGTGAGAGCCGCACCCCGCGCAACCCGCGCACCCGGTGCAGCCGACGGACCGCCGCACGGATGGTGCCGGCCGGGTCGACACCCTCGCCGGTCCGCAGGTTGGCACCGACCGCCACGACGACCGGAAGGTCGCGGCGTCGGCGGACGAGGACCGCGACGTCGTCGAAGGGCACGCCGACGGGAGCCTGCGGCTTGTGCACCGTGACCTCCACCGACTCCACCGCCGGGCGCGCCAGGACGACCCCGGCGATCTCCTCGGCGACGGTCTCGATCAGGTCGCGCGGCGGGCCCTCCACCACCGCGACGACGTCGGCGGCGACCTCGCCGTAGTGCACCGTCCGGGACAGGTCGTCGGTGGTGCCCGCGGGCCGCAGGTCCAGGCCGATGACGACGTCCACCACGAAGTCCTGACCGTCACGGCGCTCGTGCTCGAACACCCCGTGGTGGCCCCTGGCCCGCAGCCCGGTGAGCCGGACCTGGTCCGTGCCGTCAGCCACGGTGGCGCTCCGTCGTCTCGTGGACCGCCAGGGCGTCCCGGGTGGAGGCCACGTCGTGGACCCGCACGGCCCAGCAGCCCGCCCGGGCCGCCAGCACGCTCGTGGCCGCGGTGGCGACGTCCCGGTCGCCGGGGTCGCTCGGCGGCGCGTCCTCGTCGACCGGCGCGCCGGGCCGGGCGGGCAGCCGGCCGAGGAAGCGCTTGCGCGAGGCACCGAGGAGGACGGGGTGGCCGAGCCCCACGACCTGGCCGAGGTGGGCCAGCAGGGTCCAGTTGTGCACCGCGTCCTTGGAGAAGCCCAGGCCGGGGTCGATGATCACCTGCGCAGGGTCGACGCCGAGGTCGGCGAGCGCGGCGACCCGGTCGCCCAGCTCGGTGCAGACCTCGGCCACGACGTCGTCGTAGTGCGGCCGGGCGTGCGGGTCGGTGAGCATCCCCCGCCAGTGCATGACGACGAACGGCGCTCCGCTGCTGGCGACGACCCCGGCCATCTCCTCGTCCGCGAGCCCGCCGGACACGTCGTTGACGATCGCGGCCCCGGCGTCCAGGCAGGCCCGAGCCACGGAGGCCCGCATGGTGTCGACCGAGACCGTGTGGCCCTCGGCGGCCAGTGCGGACACCACCGGCAGCACCCGGTCGAGCTCCTCGGCCTCGCCGGGCCGGGTGCTGCCCGGGCGGGTGGACTCGCCGCCCACGTCGAGCAGGTCGGCACCGTCGGCCAGGAGCCGGCGACCGTGCTCGACCGCGGCCGTCGGCTCGAACCAGGCGCCGCCGTCGCTGAAGGAGTCCGGGGTCACGTTGACCACACCCATGACCAGGGTCCGCTCGATCCCGGCGCGGGCCGCGGGCAGCGGCGCGGGGTGGCGGTCGGACGTCACGGGGCCAGCCTAGGGCCGGGTCAGCGCCCGAGGACCAGGCTCATGGCCTCGGCTCGGGTCGCGACGTCGCGCATCTGGCCCCGGACGGCCGAGGTGACCGTGCGTGAGCCAGGCTTGCGCACCCCGCGCATCGACATGCACAGGTGCTCGCACTCGACGATCACCAGGACCCCGCGCGGGGCGAGGACCTCGACCAGGGCGTCGGCGACCTGGGAGGTGAGCCGCTCCTGGACCTGGGGTCGCCGGGCGTAGAGGTCCACCAGGCGCGCGATCTTCGACAGGCCCGTGATCCGCCCGTCGGCTCCGGGGATGTATCCCACGTGCGCGACGCCGTGGAAGGGCACCAGGTGATGCTCACAGGTCGAGTACACGGCGATGTCCTTGACCAGGACCATCTCCTCGTGGCCCTCGTCGAACGTGGTCCGGAGCACCTCGCGCGGGTCGGTGTAGAGACCT
>DATISK010000052.1:0-8481 GCA_035581545.1 Ornithinimicrobium sp.
CGGTCCGCACGGAGACCGTGTGCCGCTCGTGCTCGGCACGGGCAGCCCGGACGACCTGGCCCAGGTGGGCCAGCTGCTCGGCGACGGCCGTCATCCGCGCGTCGGAGTCGTGCAGGGCGTCCAGCGCGGCCTCGGCCTCGCGCTCCGCCGCTGCGAGGACCTCCCGGGCGGCCGCCAGCTCGAAGGTGCCCCGCTCGGCCCGGGCGGTCGCCGCCCGCGCACCCTGCTGGGCCTCGTCCAGCGCCGACTGCAGCTCGATCAGGCTCGGCGCCGCGCTGGAGCCACCGCGCACCCAGCCAGGGCCGTAGACGTCACCCTCGGGCGTCACCGCGGTCGTGCGGGGCAGCTCCTCCACGATGCGCCGGGCGGACCCGGGGTCGTCCACGAGCACGACCCCCTCGAGGAGCGCCCCCAGGGCAGGGAGCAGGGGCCCCCCGGAGTCGCCGACGGGGGTGATGACGTCCACCGCCCAGACGGCGGTGGACGGCAGCACGGGCCGGTCCACCGGTGCCGACGACGACGTCCCGGGCACCAGCAGCCCGGCCTGCCCCTGGTCCCGGGCCCGCAGCCAGGCCAGGGCCTCACCGGCGGCGCCGGGCCCGTCGGCGACGAGCGCCTCGCCCGCCCAGCCCAGGGCGGCCGCGACCGCGGCCTCCCGCCCGGCCTGCACCTGGACGTGGTCGGTCAGCGGCCCGAGCAGGCCGGGGACCTCGTCGGTGGCCAGGAGCGCGGAGGCTCCGTCGGTCCGGCGCAGGCTCAGCGACAGGGCCTCCACCCTGGCCTGGAGGGTGCCCTGCTCGGTCTGGGCCGCCCGCAGCTCCTCGGCGAGCCGCTCCACCTCAGCACGCGCCCGGTCGCGGTCCCGCTCGGTCCGCTCGAAGGCCTCGTCCAGGTCCTCCTCCCCCCGCTCGACGTCGAGGACGGTCCCCTCGAGCGCGGCATACTCCTGCTCGGCCCTCGCGGCGCGCTCCACCGCGGCGGCGGCGGCCGCGGTGAGCCGGGCGATCTCGCCCTCTCCCCCCTCGACCCGCGACCGGCGGGCGGCGACCTGTCCCGCGAGCCGGGCCAGTCCCTCGCGTCGGTCGGCGGCGGCCCTGGCCATCCGGGCCAGCCGGTCCTGCTCGCGGGCGTGCGCCTCCTCGGCCTGCGCGCGGACCTCCTCCGTCGCGGCGAGGGCGGCGGTCAGCTCCGAGACCCGGGCCAGCAGCGTCTCCTCCTCCGCCCGCACCTGGCGGGCCTGCTCGCGCAGCTGCTCGGGGTCCCGGCCACGGCCGGGGCCGGCCTCCTCCCCGCGCAGGTCCTCCTCCTCGGCGCCCAGCAGGCGGACCCGTTCCCGGGCCAGCTCGCCCAGCGCCCTCACCCGCTCCAGGAGGGAGGAGAGGGTGTACCACCGGTCCTGCACCTGCTGGAGCACCGGTGCCGCCCCGGTGACGGCCTGCTCCAGGCCGGCGACCTCCTGCTCGGCGTCACGCACCTGCTGCTGCACGGCCTCGCGGCGCCGGACCAGCGCCTGTTCGTCGGCCAGCTCCTGCTCCAGGGCGCTGGTCAGCTGGACCAGGTCGTCGGCCAGCAGCCGGAGCCGGGCGTCCCTGACCTCGGCCTGGATGGTGGCCGCCCGCCGCGCCGTCTCGGCCTGCCGCCCCAGGGGTCCCAGCTGACGCCGGATCTCGGCGACGAGGTCGGCGAGCCGGGTCAGGTTGCCCTCCATCGTCTCCAGCTTGCGCAGGGCCCGTTCCTTGCGCTTGCGGTGCTTGAGCACCCCGGCGGCCTCCTCGATGAAGCCGCGTCGTTCCTCGGGGGTGGCCCGCAGCACGGCGTCCAGCTGCCCCTGCCCCACGATGACGTGCATCTCGCGCCCGATCCCGGAGTCGGAGAGCAGCTCCTGGACGTCGAGCAGCCGGCAGCCGGTGCCGTTGATCGCGTACTCCGAGCCACCGCTGCGGAACATCGTCCGGGTGATCGTCACCTCGGAGTAGTCGATCGGCAGCGCCCCGTCGGTGTTGTCGATCGTCATCGAGACCTCGGCGCGGCCCAGCGGCGCCCGGCCGGAGGTGCCGGCGAAGATGACGTCCTCCATCTTGCCCCCGCGCAGGCTCTTGGCCCCCTGCTCCCCCATCACCCAGGCCAGGGCGTCGACGACGTTGGACTTGCCGGAGCCGTTCGGACCGACGATGCAGGTGATCCCCTGCTCGAGGCGCAGCGTGGTCGACGAGGCGAACGACTTGAACCCCTTGAGGGTCAGGCTCTTGACGTACACGCGGGCAGGCTTCTCACGGTCGACGGGCGGTGGTGGCCGTCACGATACCTGCGCCCCGGCCCCCGGCCCGGCAGGCTCAGCGCTCGAGGAACCCGGTCAGGCCCGTCCGCGGTGCGTGCCACTGCGTGGTGACGCCGTCGACCCGCCCGGGTCGGCTGCGCACGGAGACCTCCTCGGAGAGCAGCTCCACGAGCCGCTCGACGTCGGCGCGCTCACCCTGGGCCTGCACCTCGACGCGACCGTCCGGCATGTTCCGGGCATGGCCGACCAGGCCGAGCTCGAGGGCCCGGGCGCGGGTCCACCACCGGAACCCCACGCCCTGCACCCGGCCGCGGACGTAGACGAGTGCGCGCTCCATGCGCCCGAGACTACGGTGGGAGGGTGAGCGAGCCGAGCACCACCGCATACCCCCCGATCACCGACCGTCCCGTCCGCTGGGGCCTGCTGGCCGCCGGGCGCATCGCCCGGGCGTTCGCGCAGGCCGTCGCCTCCGCCGAGGGCGGGGAGGTGGTCGCCGTCGCGGCCCGCGACGGCCGCCGCGCCCAGGAGTTCGCGCAGGACCTGGGCGTGCCGCGGGCCTACGGGGACTACGAGGAGCTGCACGCCGACCCCGACGTCGACGTCGTCTACATCTCCTCCACCCACCCCTTCCACGCGGACCAGGCGGTGGCGGCGCTGCGCGCGGGCAAGCACGTGGTCGTGGAGAAGCCGACCGCGCTGACCGTGCGGGACACCGAGCGGGTCTTCGAGGCGGCCCGGGAGTCCGGCCGGTTCGCGATGGAGGCCATGTGGACCCGGTGCATGCCGGTCGTGCAGGACGTCGTCGACCGGGTGCGCGAGGGGCAGATCGGCACACCGCGCAGCGTGGCCGCGGCCTTCACGGTCCCCTTCGACTACGACGAGGGCCACCGGCTCTTCGACCTGGCCAACGGGGGTGGCTCCCTGCTGGACATCGGGATCTACCCGGTGACCCTGGCCCACCTGCTGCTGGGCCACCCCACCGACGTGCAGGTGATCGGGTCGACCGCCCCCACGGGGGCCGACGACCTTGTCGGGCTGCAGTGGATGACGCCGGAGGGTGCGGTGGCCCAGGTGCTGTGCGACTCCCGCAGCAGCGGCGGCAGCCGGACCGTGGTGCGCGGGACCGACGGCTGGATCGAGATGCACGGCCCGGTGAACGACCCGGAGTCGTTCACGGTCTACCGCGGCCGCGAGCCCGAGGGCGAGCTGGTGACCGGTGAGCGGCGGGGCCTGGTCCACGAGGCCGAGGAGGTGCACCGGTGCCTGCGGGCCGGCCTGCTGGAGTCTCCCGCCGTCCCGCACGCCGACACCGTGGCCATCATGACGATCCTGGAGTCGGCCCGCCGTGAGCTGGGCGTGCGCTATCCGCAGGAGGACGAGCCGCTGCACACCTGAGGGTGGGGCACACTGGGCGGATGACCGAGCTCATCGTCTTCGCGCTCGGCGCCGTCGTGGCGCTGGCCCTGCTGGGCCACCTGGCCACGCGCCCGGCCGACCGCCTGCCCCCGCGCCGCTGGACGCCCGTCTACCTGTTCGACCGGGTCGGGACGGGACTCGGGCTCTTCCTGGGGGCGGGCCGGGACCGGGCGGACCGCCTGGGCCGGGCCGTCGACGAGCACTCCCGGCGGCCGCCGAGGCGGGACGAGGAGAACGGCACGGGCACCGGGGGGCCGGGCGTCGGGGGCCCGGCAGCCTGAGACCGGGCGCGGACGGCCCGGGGGACCGACCGTCCGGAGCAGGGATCAGCGGCGGGGGGTCCGCGAGGTGCGCGGTCGGACCTGGCAGCGGGGGCAGGAGTGGGACGAGCGGTTCATGAACTCCTCCCGCACGATCGGCGTCCCGCAGCGCCCGCAGGGCCGACCGGTCTGCCCGTAGGCGTCCAGGGAACGGTCGAAGTAGCCGCTCGCCCCGTTGACGTTGACGTAGAGCGCGTCGAAGCTGGTCCCGCCCTGGCCCAGCGCCTCGGTCATCACGTCGGTCGCGTGGTCCAGCAGCCGCCCCAGGGCCGGGCGGGTCAGCGCCGACGCCGGGCGGCGCCCGTGCACCCCCGCGCGCCACAGGGCCTCGTCGGCGTAGATGTTGCCGATCCCGCTGACCACCCGCTGGTCCAGCAGCACCCGCTTGACCTCGCTCGCGCTGCGCTTCATCCGACCCACGGCCGCGGCCCGGTCGAACACCGGGTCGAGCGGGTCGGGGGCGATGTGCAGCACGGGAGCGGGTATGCCGTGGGGATGGGTCGGACCCCGGTGCGGATCGGGGTGCAGCTCGGCCAGGGCGAGCCCCCCGAAGGTGCGCTGGTCGACGAACCGCAGCTGCGGGCCGTCGTCGGTGAAGGCGAAGGTGGCGTGCAGGTGCTTCTCCCGCGGTGACTCCGCGTCCTGCACGAGCAGCTGCCCGCTCATCCCCAGATGGACGACGAGGGCCTGCGGGTCGTCGTGCGGAGGACGCAGCACCAGCCAGAGGAACTTGCCGCGCCGGTCCACCTGCTCCACCCGGGCACCGGCGACCCGGGCCGCCAGGTCGGCCGGGCCTGCCGGGTGGCGACGCGCCACGCGGGCACCGGTCAGCGTCGCGCCGGCGAGCGTGCGGCCGCGGACGTGCTCCTCCAGCCCCCGCCGGACGACCTCGACCTCGGGCAGCTCAGGCACCGCTGCCGTCGGGATCGGCGCCGTCACGGCCCTGGCGGTCGGATCCGGCCACCCCCGCTGCGGTGGTGTCGACGACAGGGGCGACCTCCACCACGCGCGCGGCCCTGTCCGTGAGGCTGCGCCACCCGGACTCGGCAGCCTGCTGCTCGGCGCCCTTCTTCGACCGGCCCTCCCCCGTGCCGACGACCTCGCGGTCGACGAGGACGCGGGCGGTGAACCGCTTGTCGTGGTCGGGGCCCTCGGACTCGACGCGGTACTCCGGCATGCCGAGCTCGGCGGCGGCCGCCACCTCCTGCAGGCTCGTCTTCCAGTCCAGCGCGGCCCCCAGGCCGGCGCTGCGGCGGAGCAGCGGGTCGACCAGGTGGTGGACGAAGGTGTCGGCCGCCGCCATCCCGGAGGAGAGGTAGACGCAGCCGATCACGGCCTCGGCGGTGTCCGCGAGGATGGAGTCCTTGTCGCGGCCGCCCGTGGCCTCCTCCCCCTTGCCGAGCAGCACGAAGTGACCCAGGTCGATCACCCGGGCGACCTCGGCGAGCGCCCGGGAGTTCACGACCGCGGCCCGCAGCTTGGCCAGCCGACCCTCGGGCAGGTCGGGGTGGGTCCGGTAGAGCGTGTCCGTGACGATGACGCCCAGGACAGCGTCCCCGAGGAACTCCAGCCGCTCGTTGTGCGGCAGCCCGTCGTGCTCGTAGGAGTAGGACCGGTGCGTCAGGGCACGCAGAAGCAGCACCTCGTCGCACGGGCTCCCGACGACCTCGGTGAGGTAGTCGTTGAGCTCGGCGACGTGGCGCATGCGTCGGCGCAGGACCTCAGTCCTGGTGCTCGGTGCGCTCGGCGGCCACGTAGTGACGGCCGCCGTAGGTCCCGCAGCTCGTGCAGGCCTGGTGGGGGGTGCGCACCGAACCGCACTGCGGGCAGGTGCTCAGCGCGATCGGCGCAGCCTTCCACTGGGAGCGGCGGCTCCGGGTGTTCGAGCGCGACATCTTCCGCTTGGGGACGGCCACGTCAGTTCCTCTTCTCGTCGTCGTCGGTCTGCGCGGCCATGGGAGCCAGCGCCGACCACCGGGGGTCGATCACGTCGTGATGGTGCTCCGGGTCGTCCGCCAGGCGTGCTCCGCACTCGGAGCACAGACCTGGACAGTCGTCCCGGCACACCGGTTGGAAGGGCAGGGCGGTCACGACGGCGTCCCGGACGACCTCCTCGAGGTCCATCAGGTCGCCGTCGAGCACGTACTGCTCCTCGTCCTCGGTCTCGTCGTCCTCGCCGCGACGGGAGGACCCGGCCACCTGCTGGTGGTGGGCCGCCCGCTCGGGATAGGCGAACAGCTCCTGGATCTCGACCTCGAGGTCGTCCTCGATCTCGTCCAGGCACCGCACGCACATCCCGCTCATCGAGCTCCGGACCGTCCCCGACACCAGCACGCCCTCGACGACCGACTCCAGCCGCAGGTCCAGCTCGACCTTGCGGCCGACCTGGATCGCGACGACGTCGGTCCCGATGCGCTCGGGCGCCTCCACGGTCCACGAGGTGCGTCGCATGGTGCCCGGACGGCGGACCAGCTCCCGGGTGTCGAGCACCCAGGGTCCGTCCTGCTCGTGCGCAGCCATGTGACTTCGTCCTCGTTCGTCGTGGTGGGACGGCCAGGGTCACGACGAGAACGACGTGGACACGGACCGACCCACAAGCCTAGCGGAGCACCGGGGTGCGACCAAGTCGGCGACGGGGTCGGCCGGCGGCCCCTGCGGTCAACGGCCACCCGGGCGGGGCAGCTCGGCCAGCGCGGCGAGGACGACGTCGGGCACCAGCCCGGTGACGTCGCCCCCGTAGCGGTGCACCTCCTTGACCAGGGAGCTGGAGACGTGCTCCAGCGTGGGGTCGGCGGGCAGGAAGACGGTCTCGACCCCGCTGAGGTGCCGGTTCATCCGGGCCATGGGCAGCTCGTAGGCGAAGTCGGTCCCGCCCCGCAGCCCCTTGACGATGGCGCCGGCGTCGACCTGACGGCAGACGTCCACGAGCAGGGTGTCGGCGAAGGCCTCGACCCGCACCCGGTGGGTCAGGTCCGGGGAGAGGGACTCCCTCACCATCTCCAGCCGACGGTCCACCGGGAAGGTCCCCTGCTTGCCCGGGTTGTGCAGCACGGCCACGACGACCTCGTCGAAGAGGTCGGTGGCCCGCCGGACCACGTCCAGGTGCCCGTGGGTGACCGGGTCGAAGGAGCCGGGGCACACGCAGCGGCGCTCGGAGTGCGTCATACCCCGACCCTATCCACCGCCCCGCAGGGCCTCAGCCCTCCGACGTCTCCTCCTCCGGCGCCAGCAGCCCCTCGCGGCGGGCCTCCTCCACGATCCGGCGGACGTTCTCGAGCGAGCCGCAGCCCTGGTCGAGCTGGGTCCCGCGGGCGGCGAGGAACTTCTCCCCCAGGGCCCGGCGCTCCTCCTCGGCGACGTCCTCGCGCGCCGGGTTGAGGATCGTCAGCTCCTCCTCGGTGAGGTGGTGCTGGAGCACCTCGTTCATGGCCTCGACGGCGTCGTCGAACTTCTGGGTGTCCGTGCCCACGCACTCCAGCAGGGCCAGGAGCGCCTCGTTGATCTCGGCGTGCTCCTCCTCGCCGTGCTCGACCTCGTGCTCGCCGACGTCCTCGGTGCGGCGCTTGAGCCGGGGGTAGACCTCCTCCTCCTCGGCCTCGCCGTGGGCGATCAGCACGTCGGCGAAGGCGGCCCGCGCACCCGCCCGGTCGGCGGTGCTGTCGCGCATCTCGCGCATGAGGCTCTCGAAGAGACGGTGGTCCTCCAGGATGAGGTCCACGACGTCTCCGGACACGGGGCGGGGGATGTGGAAGTCGGTCATGGGGCGATCATGGCAGCACCGTCGGCGTCGCACGAACCGGGGCGGTGCCCCCGCCCCGCCCCTGGGCGAGGACGGGGCCGGCCGGGGGTATGGCGTCAGGCCGGCGCGGGCACCGGCTCGGCCAGGTGCACGGCGGTCTCGCCGTAGGCGCGACGGTCGAGGGCGCGCAGGCCCTGCGGCCAGGTGGGCACCGGCGAGCGGGCGCTCCGCTCCACGAGGACGAGTGCGTCCGGGTCGAGCCAGCCCGCGGCGACGAGCAGCTCCAGCACGCCGGCGAGGTCCTCCTCGCCCAGGTCGTAGGGCGGGTCCAGCAGGACGAGGTGATAGGGCTCGTCCGGCCCCTCGTCCAGGACCGCCGCGACCTGGGCCGACCGCACCTGCACCTCCTCTGCCAGGCCGAGGGTCCGGGCGTTGCGCGCCACCAGCGTCGCGGTGGCCCGGTGCCGCTCGACGGCGAGGAGATGCCCGGCGCCCCGGGACAGCGCCTCCAGACCGAGGGCCCCGGAGCCGGCGTAGAGGTCCAGCACCCGCACCCCGTCGAGGTCCATCAGCGACTCGAGGCGGGAGAAGATCGCCTCGCGCACCCGGTCGGTGGTGGGACGCGTCGCCGCGCCCCGGGGTGTGGCGATGGTGCGTCCGCCCGCCCTTCCGGCGATGATCCGGGTCATCGCCGCGTCACCCGCGCGCCAGGAAGGCCGCCCGCTCGG
>DATISK010000053.1:0-11716 GCA_035581545.1 Ornithinimicrobium sp.
GGCGGGCGGCCCCGACGAGCGCGGCGGCGATGCCGTCCGGCGAGAGATCGGCGACGGGGACCCACAGCGGGTCTCCGCGCAGGACGTCCGTGGCCGCGTTGCCGGGGTCGTGCACCGAGACGATCGGCAGGGCGCTGGCCATGTACTCGTAGACCTTGCCGCTCGTCACGTAGCGTCCCGTCCCCAGGATCAGCAGCAGCGCGTCGAGCTGGTCGTAGACCCCGGCGACCGCCGTCCTGGACACCGGCCCGCGCAGCACGACTCCGTCCGTCCCGGTCAGGACGGGACTGTCCGGGTCGGGGGTGGCGTAGTGGCCGGCCCAGCCGTAGACGTGGGCGGTGGCGGCCGCCACCTCCGCCGAGCGGCCCCGGGCCAGCACCCAGCCCTGCCGGAACTGCTCCACAGGAACCTGCCGAGACATCGTCCCCAGGTAGCCGAACCGCAGGGGGGCGTCCCCGTCGGGCGGGTCCAGCCGTGGGGCCGGCGCGAAGGCCGGGTCCACCCCGTTGGCCACGACGTGCATCCGCCCCGCCGCACCGGGGTGGTGGGCGGCGTGCCAGGCACGCAGGGGCTCGTTGACGAACCAGACCTCCAGCGCTCCCCGGAAGATCGCCCGCTCGGTGCGGTCCACCCGGCTCCCGCGCAGGTGGGTGCGGCGTCCGGTGAAGACGTCGAGCTGCCACGCGTCGCGGTAGTCGACGACGTAGGGCACCCCGTGCTCCTGCGCCAGCACCCGGGCGGCGACGAGGTCGACGTAGGGGTTGGCGGTGGCGACGACCAGGTCCACCGGCCGCTCGGCGTGGACCCGCCGGGCGGCCCGCTCCAGCGTGGGGCGCCACGGCCCGTAGCCGGCCTCCGGGAAGGGGACGCGGTCCAGCCGCTTGCGCACGTGCCACCAGACCCGGGGGGCGGCCCGCCGGGCGGGGGTCCAGCGGGACCGGTCGGGCTCGCGGGCGGGCCAGCTGAAGGGGATCCGCCGGACCTCGATCCGAGGGTCGACGTGCTCCTCCAGCGCGGGGTCGACGGCGGTGTAGCGCTCGAACGCCGCCCGCTCCGCGGTGAGGACGGTGACCCGCGCGCCCGCGTCGGCGAGGGCGTTGGCGGTGGCCAGTGCGCGGTAGACCCCGCCGCTGCGCGCCGGGGGGAACCCCCAGGCGACGTAGAGGACGTGGGGACCGGTCACGGGCGTGAGGCTACCGGCGGGCGCGCACCCCCGACGCCCACCCGGCGGGACCTCTCACGCCTCCAGGGCCAGCACCAGCGGCAGGACCGCATCGGCACCGGCCAGCCGCAGCTCTCGCGCCGCGACCGTGAGCGTCCAGCGGGAGTCCACGACGTCGTCGACCAGCAGGACCGGGCCGCGGGCCTCCGCCAGGGCCGCCCGCAGCTGCGGCCCCACGCCGATCCGGCCCCAGACGTTGGCCAGCCGGAACGCGCTGTTGCCGCCGGGCTCCCCGACCGGCCCGCCGTGGACCAGGTCGAGGCTGCCCAGCAGCGGGAGCCGCCCGATCTGGCTGATCTGTTCGGCCAGCGAGCCGACCACCGCCGGGCGGCGCCGGGAGGGCATGGCCACGATCCCGACGGGGCGCTGCCCCCAGTCCCAGCCGGCGAGCACCTGGACGACCGCGCGGACGACGTCCTCCGGCACGGGCGCGCCGGGCACCATCTCCTGCTCGGGGTCCTCCGGGTCGGCCACCTGCGAGGTGCCCGCCGCCAGGACGGCCCGCAACCGCTGGCCCCACCCGTGGTCGGAGAGCCGGGCCAGCGCCCGGCCCACGCCGGCCTGCTCCTCGGCGCCGATCCTGCCCTTGACGTCCACGCCCAGGCGCGGCATCCCGGTGGGCCACTGGCCCCGCGGGTCCACGGGCACGCCGACCGCCCCCAACCGGTCCTTGGCGGACCCGACGGCCTCCTCGGGGACGTCCGTGGGGAACCACGCGCCGGCGCACCGGTCGCACCGGCCGCACGGCTCGGCGGTGCTGTCGTCCAGGCACTCCTGCAGGAACGCCATCCGGCACCCGTCGGTCTGCTGGTAGCCCAGCATCAGCTCGGCCTCGCGCACCCGGGCCTCGGCGACCCGGGTGTAGCGCTCCTTGTCGTAGACCCAGGGCCGGCCGGTCGCCGTCCACCCGCCCTGCACCTTGGCCACCGCACCCTCGACGTCGAGCACCTTCAGGAGCAGCTCCAGCCGGGTGCGGCGCACGTCGACGACCGTCTCCAGGGCCGGGGTCGACATCGGCCTCCCGGCCTCGGCCAGCGCGGTGAGCACGGCGTCGGCCTGGTCCTGCCGGGGCATGGAGACGGTGGCGAAGTAGTTCCAGATGTCGCGGTCCTCGGAGCCGGGCAGCAGGAGCACGTCGGCCCGCTCGGTGGCGCGGCCGGCGCGGCCGACCTGCTGGTAGTAGGCCACCGGCGAGCTGGGCGCGCCGAGGTGCACGACGAACCCCAGGTCGGGCTTGTCGAAACCCCTCCCCAGCGCGCTGGTCGCGACCAGCGCCTTGACCTGGTTGTCCCGCAGGGCTCCCTCGAGCCGCTCGCGCTCCTCGGTGTCGGTCCGGCCGGTGTAGGCGGCCACCTCGTGCCCGGCACCGCGCAGGGCCTCGGCCACGTCCTGCGCCGCCGACACCGTGAGGCAGTAGATGATCCCGCTGCCGGGCAACGTCCCGAGGTGGGCCAGCAGCCAGCCCAGCCGCTGCTCCGGGGTCAGCCGCGGCAGCACCCCGAGCCGCAGCGAGGCCCTCGCCAGCGGCCCGCGGATCGTGCGCACCGTCGATCCGCCGACCCCCAGCTGCTCGACGACGTCCTCGACGACGCGCTCGTTGGCGGTCGCGGTCGTCGCCAGCACGGGCGTCCCCTCGGGCAGGGCGTCCAGCAGGGTCCGGATCCGACGGTAGTCGGGCCGGAAGTCGTGCCCCCAGTCGGAGATGCAGTGCGCCTCGTCGACGACGAGCAGACCGCAGCGTCGGGCCAGGTCCGGCAGCTGCTCCTCGCGGAAGCGCGGGTTGTTGAGCCGCTCCGGGCTGACCAGCAGCACGTCCACACGGTCCTGCGCGAGCGCCTGCCGGACCTCGTCCCACTCGGTGGCGTTGGCCGAGTTCATCGTCACGGCCCGCACCCCGGCCCGACCCGCCGCGGCGATCTGGTCGCGCATGAGCGCCAGCAGCGGGGAGACGATGATCGTCGGGCCGGCACCCTGGGCCCGGCGCAGCGCGGTGGCCACGAAGTAGACCGCCGACTTGCCCCATCCCGTGCGCTGGACGACCAGCACCCGCCCGCGGTCCTCCACGAGCGCCGTCACCGCGTCGAGCTGGCCGTCCCGGAACTGCGCGTCGTCGCGCCCGACGAGCCGCCGCAGCGCGGCGTGCGCCTGCTCGTGCAGCTGCTCGCGCGTCTGCGGACGGCCCGGGGTCTGGTCCACGTCTGCCTGGGTCGTCGTCATCCCCCGACCGTAGCCGCCACGGCCGACAGCCCCGACCATCCGTGCACAGCCCGCGCCCGCGCGTGCACCGCGCCGCCGCCGCGGCGTCCCCTACGCTGGCCGGGTGAACTGGCACGACGTCGACGCCGCCCTCCTCGACCTGGACGGGGTCATCACCCCCACCGCCGAGGTCCACATGCGTGCCTGGGAGGTGATGTTCACCCGGTTCCTCGAGGGTCTGCCCGAGGAGCACGATCCCTACACCGACGCCGACTACTTCGCGCACGTCGACGGTCGGCCCCGCTACGAGGGCGTGGCCACCTTCCTGGCCTCCCGCGGCATCCGGCTGCCCCAGGGCGAGCCGTCCGACGGCCCGGACGAGCTCACCGTCAGCGGCCTGGGCAACCGCAAGAACGACCTGTTCAACGAGGTGCTCGCGCAGGAGGGCATCGAGCCCTACCCCGGGTCGGTCCGGCTCCTCGACGAGCTCGACCGTCTCGGGGTGGCCAAGGCGGTCGTCTCCTCCTCCAAGAACGCCACCGAGGTGCTGCGCACCGCGGGCCTGGCCGACCGGTTCGAGGTCGTCGTCGACGGCGTCGTCGCCGCCGAGCAGGGTCTGGCCGGCAAGCCGGAGCCGGACACCTTCCGGTATGCCGCCGAGCGGCTCGGCGTGGACCCCGCCCGGTGCGTGGTGGTCGAGGACGCGGTCTCCGGGGTGGCCGCCGGTGCCGCCGGCGGCTTCGCCCGGGTCGTCGGCGTCGACCGCGGCGTCGGCGCGGACACGTTGCGCGAGCACGGGGCCGACGAGGTCGTCACCGACCTGGCCGAGCTCGTCTGACGCGGCGCCCCACCGCATACCCCCTCCTCCCGCCGTCCCACCCCTGGAGCCCGCGTGCAGACCGACTCAGCCAACTGGCACCGCCCGCCCGAGCCCGTCGACCCGATGGACCGCACCCGGTTCCCGGTCGACCCGTGGCGCCTCGTGGAGACCGCCTACGACGGTTCCGACCTGGGGGTGACCGAGACCCTCTTCGCCGTCTCCAACGGCTACCTGGGCCTGCGCGGCAACGTCGAGGAGGGCCGCGACACCCACACCCACGGCACCTTCGTCAACGGCTTCCACGAGACCTGGCCCATCCAGCACGCCGAGGAGGCCTACGGGCTGGCCCGCGTCGGCCAGACGATCGTCAACGTCCCCGACCCCAAGACGATCAAGCTCTACGTCGACGACGAGCCGCTGCTGCTGGCGACCGCGGACCTGGAGCACTACGAGCGCGCGCTCGACCTGCGGGAGGGGGTGCTGCGCAGGGAGGTGCTGTGGCGGACGAGCTCGGGCAAGCGGGTGCGGATCACCAGCACCCGGATGACCAGCGTGGAGGAACGGCACCTGGCCGTGATGACCTTCGACGTGGAGATGCTGGACGGCGACGCCTCCCTGGTCATCTCCAGCCAGGTGCTCAACCGCCAGGACGGCAGCGACGAGTACCACGTGCGCTCCGCGGCCATGGGCGAGGGCTTCGACCCGCGCCGGGCCGAGAGCTTCGAGCAGCGGGTGCTGGAGCCGCGGCTGCACGAGGTGCGCGACGGGCGGCTCCTCCTGGGCTACCGCACCCACAACTCGCGGATGACGATCGCCACCATGGTCGAGCACCACCTGGAGACCGAGGACCCGGTCCGCTCCGACGCCGTCGTCGAGGACGACCTGGCCAAGCACGTCTACCGCATCGAGGCCACCCGGGGCACGGTCGTCCACCTGCAGAAGCTCGTCGCGGTGCACACCTCGCGGGGGGTGCCGACCCGGGAGCTGGCCGACCGCTGCGGGCGGACCCTCGACCGGGCCGCCGAGCGCGGCGTCACCGCCCTGCACGAGGAGCACGCGCGCACGTGGGAGCGGTTCTGGCTGGAGTCCGACGTCGAGGTCGACGGTCTGCCGGACGTGCAGCAGGCGGTGCGGTGGAACCTCTTCCAGCTCGGGCAGGCCTCGATGCGCGCCGGCGGGCACGGCATCGCCGCCAAGGGCCTGACCGCCTCCGGCTACGGGGGGCACTACTTCTGGGACACCGAGTGCTACGTCCTGCCCTTCCTCACCTACACCCACCCGCAGGCCGCCCGCAACGCCCTGCGCTTCCGGCACGGGATGCTCGACGACGCCCGCCGCCGGGCGGCCGAGATGGCGCAGTACGGCGCGCTCTTCCCGTGGCGCACCATCAACGGGCACGAGGCCTCGGCCTACTTCGCCGCGGGGACGGCGCAGTACCACATCAACGCCGACATCGCCTACGCCCTGATGAAGTACGCCCGCGCCACCGGCGACCGCCAGTTCCTCGTCTCCCAGGGCGTCGACCTGCTCGTGGAGACGGCACGACTGTGGGCCGACCTGGGCTTCTGGCAGGTCAACGGGGACAGGTCCTTCCACCTGCACGCGGTGACCGGGCCGGACGAGTACAACACCGTCGTCAACGACAACTTCTTCACCAACGCGATGGCGCGCCACAACCTGTGCGCGGCCGTCGAGGTGGTCCGCGACCTGGAGGCCAACGACCCGGAGGAGCTGCACCGGGTGGCTGCCCGGCTGGGGCTGCGCAGGGTCGAGGTGCGCGAGTGGGCCCGCGTGGCCGAGCAGATGCACATCCCCTTCGACGAGGGGTTCGGGATCCACCCCCAGGACAGCCAGTTCCTCGACCGCGAGGTGTGGGACCTGGAGGGCACCCCCGCCGACCACGCCCCCCTGCTGCTGCACTACCACCCGCTGGTGATCTACCGCTTCCAGGTGCTCAAGCAGGCCGACGTCGTCCTCGCGCTCTACCTCCTGGGGGACCGGTTCACGATGGAGGAGAAGCGGGCCGACTTCGACTACTACGACCCGATCACCACGGGCGACTCCTCGCTCTCGGCCGTCGTCCAGTCGATCATCGCCGCCGAGGTGGGCTACCACGAGCTGGCGCTGCGCTACTTCTACGACGCCCTCTTCGTCGACCTCGCCGACCGGCACCGCAACGCGGCCGACGGCGTGCACGTAGCCTCGACCGGTGGCCTGTGGAGCACCCTGGTCGGCGGCTTCGGCGGGATGCGCGACCACGGGGGCCGGCTGACCTTCGACCCCCGCTTCCCGCAGGGATGGACCGGACTGACCTTCCGTCTGCGGTGGCACGGCTCGCGCCTGCGGGTGCGCCTCACCCAGGACGCGCTGACGTTCGTGGTGGAGACCGGCGAGCCGGTCGAGGTGGAGGTCCGCGGTGAGCCGGTGCGGGTGGGCAGCGAGCCGGTGCAGGTCCGGCTCGCCGGCCAGGGGTCCCGGATGGAGGGCGGGCCCGCCCCCCACCCGGGCGGTGAGTCCCCCAGCCGCCGGGCCCCGGATCCCGACGCCGGGCAGGAGCCCGGGCCGACCGCCGACCGGGGCAGCGAGCACTCCCCCGGGGTCGTGCCGCACAGCTGGTCCCGCGAGCTGGACGCCCCCACCGGGCCGATCCCGGTCCGCGGACCCGGGCGACGCTGAGGCGCACCGCCTGCCTCCGCGCACGGCCGGAAGACCCCCTCCCGCCAGGCCGGGAGACCGGGCGGTCGGGTCCTACCACACGTCGTCCTGATTGGGCGGGCGGGTCCTGGTGTGGTCCGATAGAGGGTATGAGCGATCCGACATCGATGCCGTTCCAGGACGACGACCGCCCTCAGGACGGGGAGTCGCTCTACGACGGCGAGCGGCCGGGCGCCAGCCCTGACGGCCCGTCGGCGCACGACCCGTCCCGGGCCGTCGACGTGGACGCGGCCCCGTCGACGGACCTGCTGCCGCCCGCCGAGACCCAGACCGACCTGCTCGCGGCCCGGGTCCAGGGTCCGGACGACCACGAGGGCATGACTGCCCTGTGGCGGGAGACGATGGGCCTGGCGCACTGGTGGTTCATCGCCGTCGGCGACGAGGGGCACGAGTCCCCGGCCGCGGCGCAGATCGACGGGCAGATGATGCTGCTCACGTTCACCAACGCCGAGCGCGCCCGCCACTTCGCCGTGCAGAACGGCATGATCTCGGTCGAGGAGGACCTGCGCGCCATCGCCCTGCCCCCGCCGGAGGTGGTCGACTCCGACGAGGCCTACGCCCAGGCCGGGATCGCCGGTCTGATGTTCGACCCGCACATCACCGGCTACTTCATGCCGTCCGAGCAGCTGTCCGTCGTCTGGACGGCGATCCGCTCCGGCGGCTGACCGCGCTCGACCCGGCCGCCCGGGCTCCGGCTCAGCGGCCGGGGATCACCAGCACCTGGCCGGCGGCCACGCTGGTCGTGCTCAGCTTGTTGGCCCGCTGGATGTCGACGACGGCCTGGCTCAGCGGCACCCCCGGCAGCTGCTCGGCGGCGATCTGGCTCAGCGTCGTCCCCGGCCCGACCGTGACCGCGGAGCTCGCACCCGCCGGGGCGATCGCGTTGAACAGCGAGGCGAAGGCCAGGACCAGCACGAGCGCGGCCGTGGCGGTCAGCGTCAGGCGTCCGCGGCGGGTCAGCCGGACCGGGCGGGCGGCCGGACGCCGCTCGTCGGTGGCGACCACACGCAGATGTCCACCCGGGCGGCTGGCGGCCCACGGTGCGACCGTCCCGGACACGGGGTAGAGGTCGGCGGTGGCAGTGCTCATGGTGGTCCTCCTCGGGATCATCCTGCGACGTGCGTTCGATAGCACGTCTGTCCTATTGATAGCACGCACGTACGACTTTGTCGACACGCCGGTCGAACACATGTTTGCCCGAAGGCCCGTCGGTCCGTACGCTGTGTGCATGTCAGGTACTCCACCACCGACCACTGACAGACCCTCTGACCTGGCCTGACGGCCGGGACCTGGCAGGCAGAGGGAGACAGGGACGGAGAGACGCATGGCCACGATCCACGAGATGCCCGACCGGGACGGCGGGGCGGAGCTGACCAACCGGCAGCGTCGCGTCCTGGACGTCATCCGGGACTCCGTCGACGCCCGGGGCTATCCCCCGAGCCTGCGCGAGATCGGGGAGGCGGTGGGACTGACCTCCCCCAGCTCGGTCGCGCACCAGCTCAAGATGCTGGAGCGCAAGGGTTTCCTGCGGCGCGACCCGCACCGGCCCCGGGCGATCGAGGTGGTGATCCCGGGAAGCGAGAGCGGCTACCGGCGCCCCGCCGCCGAGGAGGAGCGGTCCGTTCCGGCCGACCACGACCCCCGTGCCGCGGCCGGCAGCTACGACGAGACCGGGATCGGCGACTCCCGCCCCGAGGCGTCCTACGTGCCGGTCGTCGGCCGGATCGCGGCAGGTGGCCCGATCCTGGCCGAGGAGGCGGTGGAGGACGTCTTCCCCCTTCCGCGCCAGATCGTCGGCGAGGGGGAGCTCTTCCTGCTCAGGGTCGTCGGCGACTCGATGATCGACGCCGCCATCTGCGACGGCGACTGGGTGGTGGTGCGACGACAGCCCACCGCGGTCAACGGTGACATCGTCGCGGCCATGCTGGACAACGAGGCGACGGTCAAGACCTTCAAGCGGGGCAAGGACAAGGTCTGGCTGATGCCCCACAACCCGGCCTACGAGCCGATCGACGGCGACCACGCCGTCGTCCTGGGCAAGGTCACCGCGGTGCTTCGCCGCGTGTGACCCTCGGCGGGACACCCACACCGTGCCGCTGCCACTGCACGGGTCCCTCCGCTCCCCACGACGCCGTCCCGCTCGACCGGGGCGGCGTCGTGCTGTCCGGGGAGATCAGGCGGGCGGCGCGTCCCCCGTCTCCGGGGCGTAGTAGTCGTAGAGGTCCTGCTCCTCGTTCTCGGTGAGGTGGCCGTCCACGTCGATCTCGGGCGAGTCCTTGATCATCGCGCTGGAGTAGGGAACCCGGATCTGCCCGTCCACGAGCTCGGCGGTGGCCAGCGGCACGAAGAACTTGCGCCCGCCGAACCACCCCGTCCGCACCGTGATCCAGGCGGCCTCCCCGGTGGCGTTGTCGACGTAGACCTGACCCAGCGACCCCACCTTGTCGCCCTCCTGGTCCACCACCTCGGCGTCGTACAGCGCCTCGAGCTGCTCCTGCGAGATGGTCACGCCAGCCTCCTTCGGCCCGCCGAACCCGCCGGCAGGGGTGCGCGGCGGGTGCACAGCACCATACCCAGGGTCCGTCCAGGGACGCGCAGCCGGGGCCGGACCGCCGGGAAGCGGCTCAGCGCGCGCGCCCCTCGTGCCGGCGCAGCCGCCCCGGCCTGCCCGGACCCACCGTGGTGCCGCCGACCGGTCCGCCGGGAAGGTCCTGCGCGGTGGGGTACGCGACGTTCTCCGAGGCCCCGGTCACCGCCTCCGCGGGCGAGAGCTCGGCCCCCCGGGCCACGTCCTGCTGGTCGACGGACCCCGTCCCGCCGGCCAGGCCGACCGGCCGCGGCCCTCCCGGGCCGGACTCCACGGCCTCCGGCGCGGCGGACCCGTCGTCCAGGACCAGGCCGTAGTGCCGGAACAGCCGGTGCTGCTCGTCCTCGTCCAGGTGCGCGTCGGCGTCGACCGTCGGCGCGTCCCTGATCTCCTGCTTCGTGTGCGCGACCCGGATGGTGCCGTCCTCGACCTGGGCCCCCACCAGCGGCACCAGGCTCTCGCTCGTGCCGAACCATCCCGTCCGCACGGAGACCCAGGCCGGGGCGCCGGTCTCGTCGTCCAGGTAGACCTGCCCGACGTCGCCGAGCCGGCCGCCGTCGACGGTCATCACGTCGGCACCGTAGAGCGTGGCGATCTTCTCCTGGCTGATGTCCATCGCACCTCCTCCGCGGCCGGCAGGGGTCCGGCCCTCAGTTCGATATCACCAGGAATCGGACCCGACCGCATCCCGAGCCGGGTCCGCACCCCCGGCCACGTCGTCCAGCAGCCGCGGCAGCACGTCCTGCAGCAGGCTGTCGACCTGGACCGTCGTCTCGGCCCACCCCCGGGTCCGCCCACGGGTGACGACCGCCACCGGGATCCCCTCCCGGGCTGCGCGCCGCACGAACCGGTAGCCGCTCATCACCCGCAGCGAGGAGCCGAGCACGAGCAGCGTGCCCGCCTCCTCCACCATCGCGTAGGCCCGGCCCACGAGCGCCCGGTCGACCGACCCGCCGAAGAAGACGACGTCGGGCTTGAGCGCGTCGCCTCCGCACACCAGGCAGCGCGGCGCGCGGAAGCGTGCCACCAGCTCCTCCGGCACGACGATGTCGCCGTCGGGGCGCACCTCCGCCCCGTCGTGGACCAGCTCGCCGAAGCCGGGGTTGGCCTGGGCGAGCCAGTCGTGCACCTGGCCGCGCTCGTAGGGCTCGCCGCAGTCGAGGCACAGCACCCGGGCCAGGCTGCCGTGCAGCTCCAGGACGGACCGGGCACCGGCCTCCTGGTGCAGCCCGTCGACGTTCTGCGTGATGACCCCGGTGACGACCCCCAGCTGCTCCAGCGCGGCCACCGCGCGGTGGGCCACGTTGGGGCGGGCGGCGGCGAACCGCTCCCAGCCGCTGAACGCCCGTGCCCAGTAGCGGCGACGCGCCTCCGCGGAGCCGGCGAACGCGGCGTGCTGCATCGGCTGCACCCGCCGCTGCCCGTCGGGCCCCCGGTAGTCGGGGATGCCCGAGGCGGTCGACATGCCGGCGCCGGTGAGGACGACCACGTCCCCGTCGGCGACCAGGTCGCGCAGCACCGCGTAGCTCTGCTCGTCCACGGGCGTCCGCGGCGGCATCGTCAGCGCGGTGTCCACCGGCCCGGGGATGAGCGGCGGGCGACCGTCGGTCCCGGGGAGCGGCTCCCCCGGCGCGCGCACCCGGGTCCGGTTCTCCATCGCACCATCATTCCCGACGCGGGGGTATGCCGCTGCCACCCGGGTCGCGGGCCCCCGGCACACGCAGGTGGCGGGCCCGGGGGCCCGCCACCTGCGTCCGTCGTGCTGTGCTCAGACGATCATCACCGGGGAGGTGGCCTCCTCGGCCACCGCCGCCGCCGTCGGACCCCGGGCGAGGACGATGAGCTCGGCCCGCGCGTCGTGGGTCAGGACCTCGGCCACCGGGTGCCGCTGCCGGTCGGCCCGGACCACGACGAGCGGGCGCTCGTCACGCTCCGCGCGCAACCGGGCCGCGGCGACCACCCTGTCGGCGTCGGGCACCGGGCCGGTGGCCACGGCCACCACCGGTGCCTGCGGGTCGACCGTGGCGGGGTCCCACCCGGTCGGCACCAGGACCAGGGTCCCCGTGCCGTCGTGGACCAGCCGCCGCGCCGTCGACCCCAGCCGCATGCCCCGGAAACCTCCGGAGCCCCGCCGGCCGACGACCGTCGTGCCCTGCTCGGCGTCCGGACCGGCGGT
>DATISK010000054.1:0-6812 GCA_035581545.1 Ornithinimicrobium sp.
GGCCACCCACAGCACGTGGTCGCGGACCTCGCCGGCGACCCGGTGGGCCGGACGGACCAGGCACGGTTCGGGATGCCCTGCGGTGTCGCCCAGCACGGCGGCCAGGGCAGGGTCCGGCGGCGCCCCGGCCTCCGGCGCGGAGGCCGCGAGGGCGGTCAGCAGCGCGATGGACACGTCATCGGCGGTGGGGTCGTCGTCGGTGACCACCAGCAGGCTCTCCTCCGGGTGCAGCCCGACCTGGTCGACGGCCAGCTCGACGGCGCGGGCCACCTGGGCCGCCACGCCTCCCTCGGCGACCACGGACCGCGCCGCCGGGCCGCGCCATACCCCGGGGAAGCTGTGCACCGGGACCGGCATGAGCGGGGCGAGCGGGGCGACCAGTCCCTGGTGGAGGGCGCGGTACTGGGTCTGCAGGTGGCGCACGGGCAGCACGGCCGCGGCCTCCTCGAGGAGGGAACGGGGCGGTCCGCTCCGGTCGGCCTCCCCCTCGGCGCGCGGATCGGCGAGCACGGAGAAGGACACCGGCCCGGTGCCGCCGCTGTCCCCGACGACGAGCACCTGCCGTCCGCGCGAGAGAGCCGGGACGGCCCGGGCCGACGTCGTGCGCCCGGCCCGCTCCACCACGACGAGGTCGAACGTCATGTCGGGCGGCAGCACCGCGGGCACGGCGAGGGGGGACGCCAGCACCACGGGCTGGGCGGCCCGGACCACGTCCGGGGCCCGGCTGATCAGATCGCGCAGGTCGATCGCGCCGACGGCCGCCTCGTCGACCGCCCGCTCCCAGGCGGCCAGCTGGGAGGCGTGGGCGTCCCGGGCGCGGGCCAGCCGGCGGTGCGCGGCCAGTGCCGCCCTGGCGGCGTTGCGCCGCAGGTGGGCCCGGTCGGCCCGGCGGAAGGTGCGCTCGGCCTCGCGCACCGTCTCGGCGGGCAGCTGCTGGGCGACCGCGTCCGAGCGCAGGTGGAGCAGGACCGAGGAGCGGTGCACGAACCGCACCTCGGCGGCCACCCGCTCGGGCGGGACACCGCGGCGGGCCAGGTCGTCGACCAGCTCGGTCAGCCCGCGTGCGCGGACCGGGGCCAGGAGCGGGTGGGCCACCGCGGCCACGGGGGCGCGGTCGGCCCGGGCGTCCAGACCGACGAGCCGCTCCAGGACGGTGTCGAGGTGGACGGTGCCCAGGTCCTGACCGACGGGGGTGCCGGTGAACACCTGCCCCAGCCAGGCGAGGTCCTCCCCGACCGGTGCGTGCGCGGCCAGCGCCTCCTCCCACCCCTCGGGCGCGGCGGGCCGGGCGGCCCGGCCGGCCACCTCCTCCCACTCGGCCCGCTCGGCCCGGGCCTGCCGGACCCGCTGCGGCAGGTCGGTGGGCGGGGTGCCAGGGCGCAGCAGCGAGCGCACCTGGCGGCGCAGCCGGGCCCGGGTGACCGCTCCCGGGCGTCCGGAGACCTCGTCCCGCGCCGCGGTCGCGGCGACCATGTCGTCCAGCGGCGCGTCGTAGACCTGCGGCGAGAACACGTCCAGCGTCGCGCTGGCCCGGGCGACCAGCGTGAGCCGGTGGGTCCACTGCTCGAGGGTGACCGGCACCGGCATCCCGGCCGCCCGGCACACCCGTTCGGCCTGCTCCCGGGCGGTGTCGAAGGCGCCGGAGACCATCCGGGCCACGATCTCCTGGGCCCGCGACGCCTCGTCGGCGCTGGAGAGCCGGGCGCCGTACCAGGGGTCGTCGCCGCGGCCACGGGTCCACGCCCCGGCGGCCGCCGCCTCGACCAGCGCGTCCGCGACGGCCGACAGCTCGTCGTCACCGAGGCTGGCCAGCACCTCGGGGGCCAGCCGGACCCGGGACCCCGGCGCGGCCTCCAGCGCGGCCAGGCCGGCCAGGTCGTCCTCGACCATCGCCAGGGACAGGCCCCACGGCTCGTGCCGGTGGTGCAGGACCTCGTGCTCGCGCCGCAGCACCGTGAGCGCGTCCGCACGGGCCGGCAGCGGGTCGGTCCCCAGCTCGGGCTCGGCCTCACGGGGGAGGTGCTCCAGGGCGTGCCGGACGGACGCCAGGCCGACCCGCATCGACTCGGGGTCCTCGGCCAGGTGCAGGCACAGGTCGCCGAGACCGACGTGCGCCAGCCGCCGCTGCAGCGACTCCAGGGCGGCGCGCTCCTCGGAGCAGACGAGCACGCTGCGGCCCTCCGACAGCGCGGCGACGACGACGTTGGCCACCGTCTGGGTCGCACCGGTGCCGGCCGGGGTGTCCAGCACGAGGTCGGCCCCCCTCGAGGCCTCGTCGACGAGGAGCCGCTGGGCCCGGTCGGCGTCCAGGGCGGACAGCTCCTGGGCGGGGTCGTCGGCCCGTGCGGGGTCCGGCCCGTCGCCGGTGAAGGAGACGTCCACCCCGGCCAGGGCGGCGGCCACGTCGTGACCGGCCAGCGCGTGCGCGTCCCCGGTGTAGCTGGTCACGAGGGGGAGCTTGGCCCAGGGGAAGGTGCCCAGCACCATCTGCGGACCGATCGCGAAGCCGGTCATCTCCTGGCAGAGGTCCTCCAGCGCCTGGTAGGTCAGCCGCGGGTCGAACCCGTGGTGCTGGGCCGACAGGCCGGCCAGCCCGACGGGGTCGAGGTCCAGGTGGACCTCGCTGCGCAGGTAGTGCTCCAGCACCGGGTTGAAGACGACGTCCTCGTGCAGCTCGAGGACGTGGTCGGAGTGGGCGGCGTCAACCGGGCGGATCCGGCAGCTGCGCAGCAGCACCGGCGCCCGGGGCGGCACGGGCACCCGGTGCAGGCTCCACGTGGCCAGGCCGATCGCCAGGAACCCGGTCTCCATGCCGTGCTCGCGGCGCAGCTCCAGCGACTTGTCCCGGATGGCGCCGATGCGGCGGGAGGCGTCCAGGAAGGCGACGTGCTCCCGGACCAGCTCCGAGAGCAGCGTGGGCCGCCCGGAGAGCAGCTTGGCCACCCCGCCGGGGTGGGCCAGGTTGAGGTCGAAGGTGCCGGTCAGCGAGGTGCGGTGCCACAGCAGGGTGTTGGGTCCACCCAGCTCGGCGACCTCGCGCCGCCACCGGCCGCGGGCGCGCTGGACGGCCTCCACCCGGGCAGGGTCGAGGGCGTGGGAAGGATGGGCCGGGGTCACCCTCCCAGGCTAACGACTCGGCGGCGTGCCACCGTGAAGGCGCCCAGGGCGAGTGCTGCGGCAGCGGCCACGGCGTTGAGCACGCCGTAGCCCCACACGTCCATGACCACCCCGGCGAGCGCCCCGCCCACCGCTGCGGACAGGCCCATGACGAGGTCGGCGGCCCCCTGGACCGCGGCCCGCTCCGCCACCGGCACGGCCCCCGCGATGGTCCCCGAGCCGGCCACCATCGTGCACGACCACCCCAGGCCGAGGAGGACCAGCCCGGCGGTCAGCCCGGCCGACCAGCCGACGGCCGACAGGCCGGCCAGGACCGTGGAGGTCAGCAGGATCGTCACGCCGAGCAGGACCACCCGGGCCGCCCCGAACCGGTCGGTCAGCTGCCCGGCGACCGGCGCGAGGCCGTACATGCCGAGGATGTGCAGCGAGATGACCAGGCCGATGATCTCGATCTGGGCGTCCCCGTGCCGCATGTGCAGGGGCGTCATGACCATGACGGCGACCATGACGACGTGCCCGACGGTGAGGGCCACGGTGCCCCACAGCGCCACCGGGGTGGCGGCGATCAGCCGCAGCCCCGTCGCGACGTTGCCGCGTCGGGCGGAGACCGGCATCGCCTGCTCCTGCGCGGGTGCGGCCGCGGCGGCCAGCTCACGGGACAGGCGGAGGGGGTCCGGACGCAGCAGCAGCTGCAGCAGCAGGGCGGCGAGGGCGAACCCGGCCATGGAGAGCACCCACGCCCCCGCCAGCGGCGGCAGACCCAGCTGCCCGGCGATCCACCGACCGGGACCGATGAGGTTGGGGCCCAGGACCGAGCCGATCGTCGTGGCCCACACCACCCAGCTGAGCTGGCGCCCGCGCCGCTCGGGCGTGGCCAGGTCCGTGGCGGCATACCGGGCCTGGTTGTTGGCGGTGGTGGACGCCCCGAAGAGGGTGGTCCCCAGCAGCAGCAGCCAGAAGGTCCCGGTGGCCGTGGCGGTGATGGCCAGGAACGCGCCCAGGGCGCCGAGCAGGTATGCCGTGACCAGGCCGGGGCGCCGGCCGTGCCGGGCCATGATGGCCGCCACCGGGATGGTGAACAGCGCCCCGCCCAGCACCTGGGTCGTCGTCGCCAGCCCGGAGAGCGCGTCGTTCCCGCTGACCTCGGCCGCCACGATCGCCGCGACCGCGATCCCGCTGGCGACCCCGATGCCACCGAGGGTCTGGCTGCCCATGAGGGTCAGCACGGTGCGCGACTGGACGTGCTCGGCCTGCGGGTCGGCCAGCGTGGTGGGGCTCACCGGTGAAGTGTCCCAGAGGAACCCGGCCGCTCACGCCGCCGGGACGGCACGTCGCGCCTAGTGGCCCTCGCCGAGCTGACCGGTGAGGAGGCTGTGCCGGGCGGCCGAGGAGCGGTTGAGCCCGACGATGTCCACGCTCTTGCCCAGGCGTTCGTACTTGGTCTGGACGGCGTCCAGGGCGGCCACGGTGGAGGCGTCCCAGATGTGGCTGTCGGAGAGGTCGATGACGACGTTGGCGGGGTCGCCGGCGTAGTCGAACTGGTAGACGAGGTCGTTGCTGGTGGCGAAGAACAGCTCGCCGGAGACCTTGTAGACGCGCACCTCCGGCTCGCCGTCGCCGTCCGCGTCGACCTCGTCGACCCGCTCGACCGAGGCGAAGTGGGCCACCCGGCGGGCGAAGACGATGATCGCGGCGTTGACCCCGACGATGACGCCGTAGGCCAGGTTGTGCGTCAGCACGGTGACCGCGACGGTCAGCAGCATGACGACGTTCTCGCTCACCGGCATCCGGCGCAGGGTGGCCGGGTGGATGCTGTGCCAGTCCAGCGTGGCCACCGAGACCATGATCATCACCGCGACGAGGGCGGCCATCGGGATCATGCCCACGGCCGGGCCGGCCCCCACGACGAGGGCGAGCAGGAACACGCCGGCGAGGAAGGTCGAGATCCGGGTGCGGGCCCCGGAGACCTTGACGTTGATCATCGTCTGGCCGATCATCGCGCAGCCCCCCATGCCGCCGAAGAACCCGGAGACCATGTTGGCCACGCCCTGGCCCCAGCTCTCCCGGGTCTTGTTCGAGTGGGTGTCGGTGATGCCGTCGACGAGCTTGGCAGTCATCAGCGACTCCAGCAGGCCGACGAGCGCCATCGCGAGGGCGTAGGGGCCGATGATCCGCAGGGTCTCCAGGGTCAGCGGCACGTCCGGCAGGAGCAGCTCGGGCAGCGAGCGGGGCAGCTCGCCCTGGTCGGAGACGTCGGGCAGCTGCCAGCCCGCGGCCCAGACCAGCGTGGTGATGACGGCGATCGCGACCAGGGGGGCGGGGACCGCCATCGTGAGGCGGGGCAGGAGGATCATGATGACCAGGCCGAGGGCAATCATCGGGTAGACCAGCCACGGCACCCCCACGAGGTGGGGGACCTGGGCCATGAAGATGAGGATGGCCAGGGCGTTGACGAACCCGACCATGACCATCCGCGGGATGAAGCGCATGAGCTTGGCCACGCCGAGGAGGGCGAGCACGACCTGCAGGACGCCGGCCAGGATCACGGTCGCCAGGAAGTAGTCGAGGCCGTACTCGCGGGCGACCGGCGCGATGACGAGCGCGATCGCCCCGGTCGCGGCCGAGATCATCGCGGGGCGGCCCCCGACGAAGGCGATCGTGACGGCCATGACGAAGCTGGAGAACAGTCCGACCCGGGGGTCCACCCCGGCGATGATGGAGAAGGAGATCGCCTCGGGGATCAGGGCCAGCGCGACGACCAGACCGGCGAGCACCTCGGTCCGCAGGCGGCGCGGGTTGCGCAGGGCAGCCCGGGTGGAGGTCTCCCGCTCCCCGGCCTCGGGGACGACGGGGGTATGGGGTTCCTGGGGCAGCGTGGTCGTGGAGGCGGTCGGCTCGGCCATGGGGCTCCTCGGGCAGGGGTGCGGTCGGGCAGGGGTGCGGTCGGGCAGGGGTGCGGTCGGGCCGGGTGGGGGGTGGCGACGACGCCGGCGGGGCAGGTGGTCCGGCGGGCGACCGCGGACACGGCAAAGCGACGGCGGCCGGCCGTCGCTGCACCGGACAACTCTACCGCAACGTTAGAGTGGTGCCCATGTCGCCCTCCCCCCGGAGGACCACGTGTCGGCGGCGCTGGTGGACCGGGACCACCCTCGACCCGACCGTGGTGCTCCTGCTCGGCACCCACCTGGGTCCGTCCACCCGGGTGGACGCGCTCGAGCGCTCGGGGCACGGGGCGGACGAGCTGCGGGAGTGGGTGGAGGGCACCTGGGGCCGGGGCGCTCGGGGCGCAGCGGCACGGCATACCCTCACCGCCCTGGCCGACCACTGGTCGGACCAGGGCTGGACCACCACCGACCTGGCCGCCGCCGTGCGGCCGCAGGAGGACGCATGACCCCGACCGACCACCGATCCAAGGAGGAGGCCCGATGAGCGGCGACGTGGGCGCCGAGACGGCCCGGCGCCGCACGTTCGCGGTGATCTCCCACCCCGACGCCGGCAAGTCGACCCTCACCGAGGCCCTGGCCCTGCACGCGCACGCGATCGCCGAGGCCGGGGCGGTGCACGGGAAGGGCTCCCGGCGCGGGGTGGTCTCCGACTGGCTGGACATGGAGCAGGCCCGCGGCATCTCGATCACCTCGGCGGCCCTGCAGTTCACCGTCGACGACGTCGTGCTCAACCTGCTCGACACCCCCGGT
>DATISK010000055.1:0-4347 GCA_035581545.1 Ornithinimicrobium sp.
CCGTTCCACGTGCTGGCCACCGCCAACCCGGTGGAGTACGAGGGCACCTACCCGCTTCCCGAGGCCCAGCTGGACCGCTTCCTCATGCGCGTCTCCTTCGGCTACCCCAGCCCCCAGGAGGAGTGGGACGTGCTGCGGCGCCGGATCGCCCGGCAGCAGGAGGACCAGCACCTCGCCGCGGTGACCGACGCCGACGGGCTGGCCGCGATGCAGGTCGCGATCGAGACGGTGCCCGTGGAGGACGACGTCTCCCGCTACTGCGTCGAGCTGGCCGCCGCCACCCGCCGTCACCGGGCGGTGCTCGTCGGAGCATCCCCCCGCGGGTCCTTGGCCCTCATGCTCACCGCGCGGGCGTATGCGGTGGTGCACGGCCGCGACTACGTCGCCCCCGAGGACGTCAAGGCCGTCGCCCACGCGGTCCTGGACCACCGCATCTCGATCAAGCCCGAGCTGTGGATGTCCGACACCGGCGGTGCCGCCGTCGTGGACGCTGCCCTGGGTCAGGTGCCGGTCCCGGGGTCGCGCACCGGGGCCTCGACGGCCGACGGGGGCTGAGCGGTCGTGTCCTCCTCCGCCCGGCGCGACGTGTGGGCACCCACGCACGCGCTGCTGCGCTGCCTGGTGGTGGTGGTCCTCACCGCGCCGGTCGCACTCCTGTGGCGGCGCCCCGACCTGGTCGTGCTGGCCACCCCGTGCGCGGTCGTCCTGGCGTGGAGCCTGGTCACCCGCCCCGACCGGACGCCCGGACGCGCCCTGGCCCTCTCGCACGCCCAGGTGCGCGAGGGTGAGCAGGTGCTCGCCGTGGCGGAGGTGGAGCCCGTCCCGGACGCGGAGGTGCTGTCCGCCGCCCTCGCGCCGGCGCCCTTCGTGCGGGGTGTCGGACCGGGAGCCACCGGCCGGGGGACCCGTCCGGACCCCCGCGCCGCCGCCGAGGGTGCGGGCGTCAGCAGCGTCGTCGACGCCGCCGGCCCGACCGTCGGCGGACGGCGACGGCTGGTGCTCGGAATGCGCCCCACCCGCTGGGGCCGGCGCCGGATCGGTCCGGTCCAGGTCGGGGCGGTCGGTGCCTGGGGCTCCTACCGCTGGGGCCCGGTGTCGCTGGACCCCCTGGCGCTGCCCGTCCTCCCCCAGCCGGCCGCCTTCGACGGCTCGGCGCCTGCTCCCCACCCGCGCGGCCTGGTCGGGGCGCACCGCTCCTCCCGTCCGGGTGAGGGCAGCGAGTTCGCCTCCCTGCGCCCCTTCCAGGTGGGGGACCGGCTGCGACGCATCCACTGGCCGCGGTCGACCCGGACCGGGGAGCTGCACGTGACGGCCAGCTACGCCGACCAGGACACGCACGTGGCCGTCCTCGTCGACGCCCACTACGACCTGGGGCTCTCCGGCGGCGTCGACGGCCGGTCCCGCTCGCTCGACCGCGCGGGCCGCGCGGCCGCCGCGGGGGCCGCGCACTTCCTCCAGCCGGGAGACCGGGTCAGCCTGCGGGTGCTGTCCGCCCGCACCCCGCTCACGGTGCCGACCGGCACCGGGAGACGCCACGGGGTGCGCATCCTGGACACCCTCAGCCGCGTCGTGCCCTCCGTCACCGAGGAGACCGACCCGCGGCGGGTGCACCTCGGCGTGCGCGAGGGCACGCTCGTGGTGATGATCTCCGCGCTGGTCTCCCCCGACGCGCTGACCCAGGCCGCCACCCTGGCCGCCCGGGGCCTGTCCGTCGTGGTCGTCGACGCGCTCGTGGACGGCCGGGAGGGCGGCGTGGCCCGCAGCGACGAGCGGGACCCCCTGGCCCGGACCGCCTGGCGGATCCGGATGCTGGAGCGCGACCGGGAGATCCGGGCGATCCGTGCCCAGGGCGTCGCCGTCGTGCCCTGGCTCGGTCCGGGCAGCCTGGACGTCGTCCTGCGCGAGCTGGCCCACCGCGGGCGACGGTCGGGGGTCTGAGGTGGCCGAGCTGCTCGCCTACTGGGCCGACCTGCGGTCCGCGCACCCCACCCACCTGCGGGTGCGCCTCGTGGCGCTGCTCGGCGCGGGCCTCTTCGCGCTGGCGCTGGCGCTGGCCGGCGGGGGCGGACCGGTGGCCTGGGCGGGGATCCTGGTGCTGGGGGCGCTGGTGGTCTACCAGCCGACGACGCTCATGCCGGTCGTCCTCGTCGTCTTCGGGGTCGCGTCCTGGTGGGCGGGGGTGCCCGGACCCTGGCACTGGGCCCTGCTGCCGGCGGCGTGGGGGCTGCTGCTCGTGCACGCCGCCTCCGCCCTGGCGTCGTCGGTGCCCAGCCAGGCGCCCCTGCCCGCCTCGGTCCTGCGCGTGTATGCCGTGCGCACAGGGGTGGTGGCCGCCGTCACCGCGCTGGTGTGGGGGCTGGCGGGACTGGTCGTGCACGGTCCGCAGAGCGACGGCCTGGGCGTGGTGCCGGGGATCGCGGGTCTGGCCGCGGTCGTGGGCGGCCTGGTGGTCTACCTGCGCCGGACGGCGCGGGGCTGACCGGTCAGGCGCTCTCCTTGCGCTGCTGACGCTTGCGGGTGACCTCGCGGCGGACGATCGTGGGGTTGACGTTCTCCAGCACGACCTCGCGGGTGATCACGACCTTGGCGATCTCCTCGTCGGACGGCACGTCGAACATCACCGGCAGCAGCACCTCCTCGAGGATGGCGCGCAGCCCCCGGGCCCCGGTGCCGCGCAGCAGCGCCTGGTCGGCGATGGCGTCCAGGGCGTCCTCGCTGAACTCCAGCTCGACCCCGTCGATCTCGAACATCTTCTGGTACTGCTTGACCAGGGCGTTGCGGGGCTCGGTGAGGATGTTGACGAGGGCGTCGCGGTCCAGCGGGGAGACGGTCGTGATGACCGGCAGACGGCCGATGAACTCGGGGATGAGCCCGAACTTCATCAGGTCTTCCGGCAGCACCTCGCCGAACTGCTCGCCGGCGTCCTTCGCGGACTTCAGCTCGGCCCCGAACCCCAGGCCCTGCTTGCCGGTGCGGGCCTCGATGAGCTTCTCCATCCCGGCGAAGGCACCACCGACGATGAACAGCACGTTGCCGGTGTCGATCTGGATGAACTCCTGGTGCGGGTGCTTGCGCCCACCCTGCGGGGGCACGGAGGCGACCGTGCCCTCGAGGATCTTCAGCAGCGCCTGCTGCACGCCCTCGCCGGAGACGTCGCGCGTGATCGAGGGGTTCTCGCTCTTGCGGGCGATCTTGTCGATCTCGTCGATGTAGATGATGCCGGTCTCGGCCTTCTTGACGTCGAAGTCGGCGGCCTGGATCAGCTTGAGGAGGATGTTCTCCACGTCCTCGCCCACGTAACCCGCCTCCGTGAGCGCGGTGGCGTCGGCGATCGCGAACGGGACGTTGAGCATCTTGGCCAGGGTCTGGGCCAGGTAGGTCTTGCCGCAGCCGGTGGGACCGATGAGCAGGATGTTGGACTTGGCGATCTCCACCGCGTCGTCCCCCCGGGCGCCCTCGCCCGCCTGGATGCGCTTGTAGTGGTTGTAGACCGCCACCGCCAGCGCGCGCTTGGCCGGGTCCTGGCCGACGACGTACTGCTCGAGGAAGTCGAAGATCTCGCGCGGCTTGGGCAGCTGGCCCAGCCCGAGGTCGCTGGACTCGGCCAGCTCCTCCTCGATGATCTCGTTGCACAGGTCGATGCACTCGTCGCAGATGTAGACGCCAGGGCCCGCGATCAGCTTCTTGACCTGCTTCTGACTCTTTCCGCAGAAAGAGCACTTCAGCAGGTCGCTGCTCTCACCCATGCGTGCCATGTCCCCGACGCTACCTTGCCGGACCCTGCTCGCACAGCCTCATTCTGCTGACGGCATACGCGTGTTGCCGACTCTCCGCTGTCGGCGCAACGTGCTGCCCGTCGTGAGACCGGTGAGCAGCAGGAGGACCGGCAGCAGCGCGACCAGGTAGCGCGGACGGCTCTCGAAGAGCGCGAGGTATGCCGTGAGGATCCCCAGCGTCAGCGCGCAGAGCTGGACCCACACCCGGTTCCGGTGACGCCAGGTGCCGACGCCCGTCAGCAGGAGGATGCCCACCCAGACGCCCTGGGTGAGCGGCGCGGTCCACCGCCGGTAGGCCTCGCCCGAGCCGATGAACCACTGCTGGGCACCCGACCACCGGGGGCCCAGCGCACCGACGGCGTCCTGGTCCGTCCCCTCCCCGTACGCCCAGAAGGTGCCGTCGCCCCAGGTCCAGGCGACCTTGCGGGAGAAGAAGGCGACGTTGCCGGTCACGCCGCGCTCGGCGACCTGCTCCCGGACCATGGCCCGCAGCATCGCCTCCCTGGCCTCGGGATCCAGCTCGCCGCCCGTCGCGCGGACGTGCTCCCCGGACCATCCCCCGTAGTCCCTC
>DATISK010000056.1:0-5569 GCA_035581545.1 Ornithinimicrobium sp.
GAGGCCCAGGCGCAGGGCCGCTTCGCCGAGGAGAGGGTCCCGGTGGAGGTGACCACCCGCAAGGGCACCGCGGTGATCGACACCGACGAGCACATCCGCCCCGGCACCACCCTCAAGGTGCTCTCCGGACTCCGGCCGATCATGGGCCGGCAGGACGGGGCGGCCACCGTCACGGCCGGCAACGCCAGCGGGCAGATCGACGCCGCCGCCCTGTGCGTGGTCACGACCCGGGAGCACGCCGAGGCCAGGGGCCTGACGCCGGTGCTGGCGCTGCGCTCCTGGGCGGTGGCCGGGGTCGCGCCCGAGACGATGGGCATCGGCCCCGTCCCCGCCTCGGCGGCCGCGCTGGAGCGGGCCGGGCTCACCCTGGACGACATGGACCTCATCGAGCTCAACGAGGCGTTCGCCGCACAGGTGCTGGCGGTCCTCACCGAGTGGGGGATGAGCGACCCCTCGACCTGGGACCGGCTCAACCCCAACGGGTCCGGGATCTCCCTGGGCCACCCGGTCGGCGCGACCGGCGCCCGCATCCTGGCCACCCTGGCCCAGGAGCTGCACCGGCGCGAGGGGCGCTACGCGCTGGAGACCATGTGCATCGGGGGCGGCCAGGGTCTGGCCGCGGTCTTCGAGCGGGTCGTCTGACGGCAGTCTCAGGACGGCCGCAGCTCCAGCGCCCTGAGCAGCCGTCCGACCGGGCTGGCCAGGTCGTAGGCCTCGACGAGCTGCTGGAGGGTCTCGGGGTCGGCCAGCTCCCGCGGCACGGTGAGCGGCACGTCCGCCAGCGGGGCGTCGGGGGCCACCGTGACGACCAGAGGGGCCACGTCGAGATAGGCGGAGGCGGCCTCCAGGTTGGTCCGACGGGCGCCCTTGATCGCAGGGTCGCCGTCGGCGACGGCCTGCCGCAGACCGGCCAGCGAGCCGTAGGTGGCGATCAGCTGGGCCGCGGTCTTGTCGCCGATGCCCTTGACGCCGGGCAGCCCGTCGCTGCTGTCCCCGCGCAGCATCGCCATCTCGGCGTAGGCGGTGCCGGTCGGCACCCCGTAGCGCGCCTCCAGGTCGCCCTGGCGCACGACCTCGGCGTCGCGCACCCCGCCCCGCGCCGTGTAGACGACGCTGACGTCGGCCTCGTCGTCGACGAGCTGGAACAGGTCCCGGTCGCCGGTGACGACCGAGACGGCCATCCGGCCCCGGTGGCGGGCGGTGAGGGTGCCGATGACGTCGTCGGCCTCGTACCCGGGGGAGCCGAGCACCGGGATGCCGAACGCCTCCAGCGCCCGGCGCAGGATCGGCACCTGGACCTCGAGCTCGGGCGGGGCCTCCTCCTTCTCCTGCGACCCCTCGACCAGGCGGTGCGCCTTGTAGGTGGGGATGGCCTCCACCCGGAACGCCGGCCGCCAGTCGTCGTCCCAGCAGGCGACCAGGTGGGTCGGCCGGAACCGGGTGACGAGGGTGGCCACCATGTCGAGCAGGCCACGGGTGGCGTTGGTCGGCGTGCCGTCCGGCGCCGGCCGCAGGTCCTTCACGCCGAAGAAGGCCCGGAAGTAGAGGCTGGCCGTGTCCAGCAGCAGCAGCCGCTGGCGGTGGTCCTGCCCACCCAGTGCGTCGTCGCCGTCCATGAGGCCCCAGCCTAGGGCTGCTAGCGTGCCGACGTGCCGCGCCCCACCTCCGCCCTGCTGCCCTGGACCGCTGTGCTGGGGGCGGTGGCGACGGCCGGCCTCCTGCTGCTGGGGCCGCTCTGGGACACCGCCGAGGGGGAGAACCCGCTGACCCGCCCCGACCCGGCGCTGGCGGACGTGCTCCGCCTGGCGCTGCCGACGGTGGTGGTGGGTCTGACGGTGGCGGTGGCGATGCTCCTGCCGCGCCGACGGGTGGCGGCCGGCGGGGTGCTCCTGGTGCTCGGGGCGGTGGTGGTCCTGGCACCGGCACCGCTGCCGCTGTGGTTCGCCCCCGCCCTGCTGCTCACCGCGGTGGGGTATGCCGTGTCCGTCCGGGCGGGAGCGCCCGCGCACTAGGCTGACGGGATGGAAGCCCTCGACCGGAACATCGTCCAGGTCCTCGCCCTGGACGGCCGGATCTCCTTCGCCGACCTGGGACGTCAGGTGGGTCTGTCCACCTCGGCCGTCCACCAGCGGGTCAAGCGGCTGGAGGAGCGCGGGATCATCAAGGGCTACCGGGCCGTGGTCGACTACACCGCCGTGGGTCTGCCGCTGACCGCGCTGATGTCGGTCACCCCCTTCGACCCGGCGGCCGACGACGACATCCCCGAGCGGCTCGCCGACATCGACGAGATCGTGGCCTGCTGGTCGGTCGCCGGTGACGAGAACTACATCCTCCTCATCCGCGTGCAGCGGCCGCAGGAGCTGGAGGAGCTGCTCGCGCGCATCCGCCAGCAGGGATCCTGCTCGACCAACACCACGATCGTGCTGTCCACCCCGTGGGAGGACCGGCTCGGACGGCTGCCGCAGAACCCGGTCGTCTGACCCGGATGGACGACGTCGCCGACCGGCCACGGTCCCTCGTCGCGGCCTGGGCCGCGGCGGTGGGGCTGGGGCTGCTCGCCCTGACCGCGACCACGCTGGGCAACTCCCTGATCCTGGAGCGGTACGGCGACGCGGTCCGCCCCGACGACCTGCTCTTCGACCTGCTGCCCTACGTGCGGCCCGCCCGCTGGCTCACCGTGGCGGCCCTGGCCGTCGGCTTCGCGGCCTTCCTCTCCGACCTGGTGCGCTCCGGCAGGACCGCGCGGCTGCCCGCGGTCGGCGTCGTGTTCGCGCTGATGTACCTCCTCCGCGCGGTGATCATGGTGCTGACCCCGCTGGCGCCCGCCCAGGGGGACGGCCCGTTCATCTTCAGCGTCCAGAACTACGGCATGTTCCCCTCGGGGCACGTCGCCGCCGTCACCCTCCTCGCCCTGCTCACGGCCCCCGACCGCCCCGGGTTGCGCCGGCTCCAGTGGTCGATGGTGCTGCTGGTCTCCGCCGGGCTGCTCCTCGCGCACGGTCACTACTCGATCGACGTCGTCGGTGGTCTGCTGCTGGCCTTCTTCGTCGTGCACGCCTTCCGCGAGGGGCGCCTGCTCGCACCCCTCGCGCGCGTCACCGGACGTGCCGGGGCCACCACGCCGTAGTGTGCCGACCATGTACTTCACCGGGCGCAGGCCGGTCAGGGGGCGCCGGGACGGCCGCCTCGTGGGCGACCTCCCCGCGCTGCGGCGGGTGGTGCCCCACCTGATGACGACCCGGCTGGAGTCCACCGTCTACTACCAGCAGCCGCTCGAGGTCGAGCACCTGATGGACTGGCTGGACCGGGTCAACGCCGAGCGCCCCGCGGAGGAGCGGATCCGGTTCTTCCACGTCTTCCTCACCGCCTGGGCCCGGCTGTACCGTCGCCGGCCCGAGCTGAACCGGTTCATCTCGGGGCGTCGCACCTACGAGCACCGTGGGATCTCCTTCGCCTTCACGGTGAAGCAGGCGATGAGCGACGAGGCTCCGGAGGTGCAGGCGCACATCCCGTTCAGCGGCACCGAGACCGTCGACGAGGTGCGGGCCAGGGTGGACGGCGTGCTGGACCAGGCGCGTGGTGCGGTCCGCAACGAGAACGACCGGCTGGTCGACACGCTGGTGCGCCTTCCCCGCCCCGTGCTCGCCGGGGTGGCTCGCGCGGTGTGGGCGCTGGACGCGGTCGACCTCCTGCCGCGGACGCTGGAGGACGCCATCCCCGTCTACGCCAGCTCCTACCTGGTCAACCTGGGCTCGCTGCACGCCGAGGCACCCTTCCACCACCTCTACCAGCACGGCACCGCCAGCGTCTTCGTCTCGATCGGCACGGTGCGCCCCGAGCCCGTGGTGGACGACGCGGGCGGGATCGTCGCCCGGCGGCGGGTGAACGTCGTCTACACCGTCGACGAGCGGGCCACCGACGGGTTCTACCTGGTGCGCAGCGCCCGCATCCTGCAGGAGATGATCGACGACCCCGACAGCCTGCTGCGGCCACCGGCGGACTGACCACGCCGGACCGCACCGCGCGTGCGGAGCGGGCACCGCATACCCTCGGTCCGTGGCACGGAGGAGGACGAGGGCGGGCACGCCCGCGACGGTGGCCCTGGACCGGGCGGGTGTCGCCTTCGAGGTCCGCGCCTACGAGCACGACCCGGGGGCCGACAGCTACGGCCTGGAGGCCGCCGCCGCGCTCGGTGTGGAACCGGCGAGGGTGTTCAAGACGCTCCTGGTCGAGGCCGACGGCGCACTCGCCGTCGGGATCGTCCCGGTCGACCGACAGCTCGACCTCAAGGCGCTGGCCGCCGCGCTGGGGGTGAAGAGAGCGGTGATGGCCCGCCCCGCCGACGCCGAGCGGGTCACGGGCTACGTGGTCGGCGGCATCAGCCCGGTCGGGCAGCGACGCCAGCTGCCCACCGTCCTGGACGTCTCCGCCCTGGACCACCCCACCGTCCTCGTCAGCGGCGGCCGGCGGGGCCTGGACCTGGAGCTCGCGCCCCAGGACCTGCTGACCGTGACCGGCGGCACCACGGCCGCCCTCGCCCGCACCTGAGCCCGCGGAGGGGCGACGGGGCGACGTCGCCGCGGGGGCTCAGACCAGCTGGTCCACGGACGCCTGCCGGGACGCGGCCGCCTGCTCCGAGGCCGCCTGGGCGTCGGCCTGGGCGGTCTCGGCCGCGTGCTGGCGCCACCACTCCTGACCGCTGGGCGGCAGGGTGTCGATCGGGTCGTAGTAGACGTACTCGGCGCTCGTGACGTCGACGTCCTCGGCCTCGATCGAGGTCCGGTAGTTCTTGCGCCAGTAGGAGATGCCCCGCTCCGTGTCGTAGGTGTCCACCTGGTGCACCCAGCGCTTGCCGACGAAGGGCACGTCGCAGACGATGCGCGGCGTGGCGAACCCGGGCAGGTAGCCCAGGATGGCGTGCTGCAGGTGCTGCGCGTGCGCGAGCGAGACCCGCCAGTGCTCGGCGTGCGGGATCATGTCGCACATGTAGAAGTAGTAGGGCGTGATCATCGCGTCGTCGGACAGCGCGAAGCACAGGTCCAGCAGCTGCCGGCTGGTGTCGTTGACCCCGCGCATGAGCACGCCCTGGTTGCGCACGTCGCGCACCCCCGCGTCCAGCATCGCGCGGGCCGCCTGCGCGACCGCCGGGGTGACCGACTGGGCGGCGTTGACGTGGGTGTGGATCGCCAGGCCCACGCCGCGCTCGCGGGCCTTGCGGGCCACGCGGGCCACCCCCTCCACGGTGTCGGGCGCGAGCCAGTGCTGCGGCATCCCCATGAGCGCCTTGGTGGCCAGCCGCACGTCGCGGATGCTGTCGATCTCGAGCAGCTGGTCCAGCCATGCCTCGAGGTTCTTCCAGGGCATGTTGGCGACGTCGCCGCCGGAGACGACCACGTCCCGCACCCCAGGGTTGGCGCGCAGGTAGTCCAGCATCTCCGCGTGCCGGTCGACCGGCGTGCCGGCCAGCTTGAGCTTGGTGACCGTGGGGGTCGAGTTGCCGACCAGATCCATCCGGGTGCAGTGCCCGCAGTACTGCGGGCAGGTGGGCAGCATCTCCGCCAGCACCTTG
>DATISK010000057.1:0-3519 GCA_035581545.1 Ornithinimicrobium sp.
CAGCACGATCGCGGTGCTGCTCCCCTCGTCCGGGAGCTCGCCCAGCAGCGCCTGCCCCTCGGTGCTCTCGAACCCGGCCGGCAGGGTCGCGAGGGGGTCAGGCGTGCGCTCGGCCTGGCCGAGCCCGGCGATCATCCAACCTCCGAGGAGCAGGCCGACGAGTGCGATGATCCAGCTCCGTCGGCCGGTGAGCAGACGCACGAGGGCGTTCATGGCGGGTCCTTCCGGGATACCGTACGCTTGGCGACCAAGCAACTGTCTAACTAAGTGAGCAAGTTCATGAGCGAGCGTAGCACCGAGGGACGTGTTCGTCACACCCTTGTCCAACCTCGCGACGTGAGCGACCCGCCGATCCACCCCGGGGAGGCCGACCGGCCTGGTGACGGGCGGCCTCACGGTGGCTCGGCTGGCGGGGAGCACGCCCACGGCGGCGGCGAACACAGCCGGTGGGTGGGTTCCTGGGAGCGCAGCGAGACCCTGGACGCGCTGCGCAGCCTGCTCGACACCAGCCGGCGGGCCACGCCGGCGCTGGCCCGGCGGGCTGAGCTGTCGCACAGCGAGGCCGCCGTGCTGGAGCACATCATGGACGAGCCGACCGGACCCACCGAGCTCGCGCAGCGGCTGGGGGTGACCTCGGCCGCGGCGAGCGGGATCGTCGACCGGCTCGTCGCCCGGGGGCACGTCGAGCGGCAGTCGCACCCCAGCGACCGGCGGCGCACGGTCGTCGTGGCCACGGCCTCCGGCCGGGAGGAGATGCTGGGCCACCTGATGCCGATGTTCGTGGACCTGGCCCGGCTGGACCAGGACCTCTCGGCGGCGGAGCGCGAGGTGGTGCTGCGCTTCCTGCGGGCCGCCGAGCGCGCCGTCTCCCGCCTCCTCTGACCGGTCGGCCCCCGCGGGGCAGGGCGATCGCAGGCCTGCCCGGACCGCGGGATGAGGCCGCCCGACCACGCACGACGTAGGCTGCACAGATGAGCTCCACCCCGTCCCGCCCCCGCACCGCCGCCGCGATCACGGTCTCCAACCGCAGCTCCGACGGCCGCCGCGAGGACACCTCCGGCCGCCTGCTCGCCGAGGCGCTGCGCACGGCGGGCTTCGAGGTGGACGGACCGACCGTGGTCCCGGACGGCGTCGAGTCGGTCGCCACCGTGCTGCGGGAGAAGGTCCGGGCGGGGCACCGCCTCGTCGTGACCACCGGCGGGACCGGGATGGGCCCGCAGGACCTGACCCCCGAGGGCACGCTCCAGGTGATCACCCGCGAGAACCCCGGACTGGCCGAGCTGATCCGCAGGGAGGGCGCACGTCATACCCCCTTCGCCGCCGTCTCGCGAGGGGTCGTGGGGGTCGTCGACTGGCCGGAGGAGCAGGGCTCCGGCGGCACGCTGGTCGTCAACCTCCCGGGGCGGCCGTCCGCGGTGACCGAGGGGATGGAGGTCGTCGTCCCGCTGCTGGGGCACGTGCTCGACCAGATCTGCGGGGGGGACCACTGAGCATGACGAATGGACCGCTGATCGACAGCTACGGCAGGGTGCACCGCGACCTGCGGATCTCGGTGACCGACCGCTGCTCGCTGCGCTGCACCTACTGCATGCCCGAGCAGGGGGTGCCGTGGCTGCCGCGCGACACCATGCTCTCGACCGAGGAGATCGTCCGGCTGGCCGGCGTCGCGGTGGGGATGGGCATCGAGGAGATCCGCCTGACCGGTGGCGAGCCGCTGCTGCGCCGTGACCTCGTGGACGTGGTCGCCGGGCTGGCCGCGCTCGACCCCGCGCCGGAGATCTCGATGACGACCAACGGCGTGGGCCTGGCCCGGATCGCCGGGGACCTGAGGGCCGCCGGACTGACCCGGGTCAACGTCAGCATCGACACCCTGGACCGCGAGACCTTCATCGCGCTGGCCAAGCGGGACCGGCTGGCCGACACCCTGGCCGGGATCGAGGCGTCCGCGGCGGCCGGCCTGGTGCCGGTGAAGCTGAACACCGTGCTCATGCGCGGGGTGAACGACCACGAGGCTCCCGACCTGCTGGCGTTCGCGCTGGAGCACGGGTACGAGCTGCGGTTCATCGAGCAGATGCCCCTGGACGCCCAGCACCAGTGGGACCGCACCCAGATGATCACCGGCGAGGAGATCCTGGAGCGGCTGCGGACACGCTACGAGCTGACCGGGATGCCCGACGAGACCCGCGGCAGTGCCCCGGCCGAGCTCTTCCTGGTCGACGGCGGGCCTGCCACCGTCGGGGTGATCGCCTCGGTGACGATGCCGTTCTGCGGCACCTGCGACCGGGTCCGGCTGACCGCCGACGGAATGATCCGCAACTGCCTCTTCGCCAACGGTGAGACCGACCTGCGGGGGCCGCTGCGCGCCGGGGCGTCCGCCGAGGAGCTGGCCGACCTGTTCCGCGCGTCGATCGGCGCCAAGCTGCCCGGGCACGGGATCAACGAGCCCGGCTTCCTGCAGCCGCCGCGGCCGATGAGCCGGATCGGCGGCTGACGAGCAGGGAGGACGGCCGCCTGCCGTGCGGCAGGTGCCGCCCCGAGCAGCTGGGGGAACGTCGTCCGGGCGTGCCGGCCGGTTCAGGCGGGGTCTCGTCCGGTGTGAGCGGAGGTCTCGTCCGGTTTGTGCGGAGGTCTCGTCCGGTTTGTGCGGCGGGCAGGTGCATCGTCCCTGTTCACCAGACGAACACGCGGGCAAACCGGCTGACACCTCAGGAAGAGGGTCTCCACGTGGTGGGGGGTGACGAGCGGAGGTCGGTCACCGGGACCTCACGAGCGGAGGTCGGTCACCGGCGCACCGCACCTGCCGGGGTGGGCCGCACCCGCACGCCGAGGCGGCCCCGATCAGCCGCCGGCGAAGGGCGGCAGCACGGCCAGCACCGCGTCGTGCGCGACGGGCAGGGCACGGTCGTCGACGTACTGCCCCTCGTGCAGCACCGAGCTCAGCCGCAGCACCCGCTCCAGCTCGGCCCCGTGCAGCTCGACGAGACGGTCGAGCAGGGTGCCCAGGTCGTCGGCCACCACCTGCTCGGACTCGGTGCCGGCCGCCTCCGCCGCCGCGGCGAAGTACCTCACGGTCGCCATCGTCATCCCTCCAGCTCTGGTCGGTGTCGGTCCATCGTCGCACTTCCCAGCCGGCGCTCCCAGCCCGCGAGGTCGGCCCAGGTGTCCACGTCGCCGACGTGCTCGGACCCGGGACCGACCTCGTGCCAGCGGAGGTCGGCGACCAGCCGCCGCACGGACACGTCCCGGACGTCCGGCAGTCGTGCCAGCGCGGCGGCCAGGCTGTCCCGCCGGTAGAGCGCCAGCAACCACTGCCGGTGGCCGGTCGGGTCGGTGTGGGCCAGGGCGTCGACGCCCTCGGGCCCGCCGACGGGCCCGGCGCCCAGCTCCTCGAGCACGGTATGCAGCGCCACCAGCGCCCGGGCCGCCCCGGGCTGGTCCACCGCGACGACGGCGACCCAGTCGGCCGGTCGCCGCATGGAGTCGGTCGGGTCGTGGTCCACCGGCCCGTGGGGCGATGCC
>DATISK010000058.1:0-5222 GCA_035581545.1 Ornithinimicrobium sp.
GCAGCGCCGCCGCCGCGAGCACCAGCTCGACCGTCCGCCACCCCCCGGACCCGGCGAGGAGGCCGGCGCCCAGCAGCACGCCGGAGAGCAGACCCAGCTGCACCTCCCGCACCCGCCACAGCGTGGTCGTCGGCTCCTCGACCTCTCCCGCCGGAGCCGGCCGACCGGCGGCGACCTCGCACCCGCACGCGTCCACCGCCACCGGAGGCTCCGGGGTCTGCGGGCCGCTCACACCCCCGTCTCCCGCCCGGCGTGGGCGCGCAGCTGCTCCGGCACTGGGTTGCTCTCCGTTCCGGTGCCGTCGTCCGGGCAGAGCGCGACCGCGTGCCCCGAGGCGGCCAGCAGCCGCTCCGCCGCGTCCAGCACACCCAGCAGCTCCGGAGCCCCGGTCAGCGAGAACATCGAGGCCCGGCCCACCGGACGGGACACCACCAGGCCGCGGTCCCGCAGGCAGGCCAGGTGCGCGCTCACCGTCGACTGCGCCAGTCCCAGGTGCTCGGTCAGGTCCCGCACCCGGTGCTCCCCCAGCGCCAGGTGCTGCAGGATCGCCAGCCGGGAGGGGTCCGACAGCCCCTGGAAGAGGGCGGCCGCCAGGCCCAGCCCGTGCGGCTCGTCGCTCCGGTCAGCCTCGGCCCGCGCACCCGCCATCGCCATCCACCGATGCTAGCAACCGGAACGGGAGCGTTCCGGTGGGCGACCGACCGACCGTCGGTAGGGTGGCCGGGTGGCGCGGCAGGGGATCTTCGACGTCGACCGGTTCGTCACGGGCGAGGCGGTCGAGGTGGACCTGCCCGCGGCGTCCCTTCCTCTGAGGATCCTGTCCGGGCTGATCGACCTGGTGGTCGTGGCGGCGGTGCTGGTGGCGGTCGTCCTGCTGACGCCGGTCGACCTGTTCGCCGCCGACGGGGCCCTCGGGCAGACCTTCACGATCCTGCTCATGGTGCTGGGGATGGCGGGGCTTCCGATCGCGCTGGAGACGCTTCTGCACGGTCGCACCGTGGGCAAGCTGGTGCTCGGCCTGCGCACCGTCCGGGACGACACCGGCCCCGTCGGCCTGCGGCACGCGACCATCCGCGCGCTCGCCGGCACCGTCGAGCTGTGGCTGACCCTGGGCGGGCTCGCCCTGCTGGTGGCCGCCACCAACGAGCGGGCGAGGCGGCTGGGCGACCTGCTGGCCGGGACCTACGTGGTGCGGGACCGGGTCAGGCTCTCCCCCGTCGCGCTGCCCACCGCCGGCGCCGCGGTCGGCGCGTGGGCCCGCGACGCGGACATCGGCACGCTGCCCGACGCCCTCGTCGTCGCGGTCCGGCAGTTCCTCGCCCGCGCCCCCGGGCTCGCCCCCGACGCCCGGGCACGCACGGCGGCCGAGCTCTGGGCGGCGGTGGCCCACCGGGTCGCCCCCGCACCCCCCGTGGGCCCGCCGCCCGAGGAGCTGCTCGCCGGGGTGCTGGCCGAGCGCCGTCGTCGGGACGAGGCCCGGCTGGACCGTGCGGACGCCCTGCGCCGTCGGCTGCTGCCGCCGGACACCGGTGCCGCGGACGTTCAGTCCTGATCGCGCCGGGCGCCCTCGACGGTGAAGGCGGGGGCGCACACGGCCAGGTAGTCCGCCCCGCCGGCACCGACGGCATACCGCACCCACTCCCCCGCCCGGGTGAGGATGCACTCACCGGCGGTGACGCTGGTCGAACCGCCCTCGTGCTCGACGAGGATCTCGCCTGCGAGGACGTAGGTGATCTCGTCGAACTCGGGCCGCTGCCCCGGTTCGGACCACCCGGGGGGCGCCGTCATCCGCGCCAGGGACACCGTCCGGTGCCCCGTGCTGGCCACGCCGGCCAGCTCCTGGATCAGCTTCTCCCCGGTCCCGGGCACCCGGACCGGCCGCAACGTCGTCGGCATACCTGTGATCCTAGGCGGTCCACCTACAGTGGTGGCCATGCCGAACACGTATGCCCCCGGGAGCACCCTGACGGTCCAGGACGTCGCCGACCTCGTGGACCACGCCCTGCTCAAGCCCGAGCTGACGCCGGCCGAGGTGGAGAGCTCGTGCCGCGAGCTGGCCACCCACGAGATCTGGTCGGTCTGCGTGCGCCCCAGCGACGTGGCGCTGGCCGCCCGGGCCGTCCAGGGCCACCGGACCCGCGTGTGCACGGTGATCGGGTTCCCGCACGGGACCACCTCCACCGCGGCCAAGGTCGCCGAGGCGCGCCAGGCCCTCGAGGACGGTGCCACCGAGCTCGACATGGTCCTGAACATCGGCCGGCTGCGGGGCGGTGACCTGGAGCACGTGCAGGCCGACATCGCGGCCGTCGTCGAGGTCGGGCACGGGGCGGGGGCCCTCGTGAAGGTCATCCTGGAGACCGCGCTGCTGGACGAGGACCACAAGGTCGACGGCTGCCGCGTCGCCGAGGCTGCCGGGGCCGACTTCGTCAAGACGTCGACCGGCTTCGCCGGTGGCGGCGCCACGCTGCCGGACGTGCGGCTCATGCGGGCCAGCACCGGCGAGCACGTGCAGGTGAAGGCCTCCGGCGGCGTCCGCGACATCGACACCCTGCTGGCCATGTGCGCCGAGGGCGTCACCCGGATCGGCACCTCCTCGACCGAGGCGCTGCTCGTCGGGGCCCGGGAGCGCGCGGCTGCGGGGACGCTCGTCGTCCCCGAGCCGGGAGCGGACCTGGCGTCCGCCGACGGAAAGGGCTACTGACCGGAGCTGGCCGGTCCGGCCCTCCTGCCCGGGGGTCGGGCGCTCAGGCGACCCGGTCGATGACGACGTCCGGCCGGTCCGGCGCCGTGTCCCCGACGGTCCAGGCGCCGTCGAGGGCCGACACCGCGCGGTCGAAGCGCTCCGGGGTGTCCGTGTGCAGCGTCATCAGCGGCTCGCCCGCCCGGACCTGGTCACCCGGCTTGGCGTGCAGCTCGACGCCGGCCGCCGCCTGCACCGGGTCCTCCTTGCGGGCCCGCCCGGCCCCGAGGCGCCAGGCGGCCACCCCCACGGCCAGGGCGTCGAGCTCGGTGAGCACGCCGTCCCGGTCGGCGACCAGCTGGTGGGTCTCCTTGGCCGTCGGCAGGGCGGCGTCCGGGTCGCCGCCCTGGGCGGCGACCATCCGGCGCCACACGTCCATGGCCCGGCCGTCCTGCAGCGCGTCCGCCGGGTCGACGTCGTCGACCCCCGCACCGTGGAGCATCTCGCGCGCCAGCGCGACCGTGAGCTCGACGACGTCCTGGGGCCCGCCGCCCGCCAGCACCTCGACGCTCTCCCGCACCTCGAGGGCGTTGCCGGCCGTCAGGCCCAGCGGCGTCGACATGTCGGTGAGCAGGGCCACGGTGTGCACGTCCGCGTCCTGGCCGAGAGCCACCATGGTCTCGGCCAGCTCGCGGGCGTCGGCCTCGGTCTTCATGAAGGCCCCCGAGCCGACCTTGACGTCGAGGACGAGGACGCCGGTGCCCTCGGCGATCTTCTTGCTCATGATCGACGACGCGATGAGCGGGATCGCCTCGACCGTCCCGGTCACGTCGCGCAGCGAGTAGAGGCGCTTGTCCGCCGGGGCCAGCCCGGACCCGGCCGCGCAGATCACCGCGCCGACGTCCTCCAGCTGGGCGAGGATCTCCTCGTTGGACAACGAGGCCCGCCACCCCGGGATCGCCTCGAGCTTGTCGAGGGTGCCCCCGGTGTGGCCCAGACCGCGGCCGGACAGCTGCGGCACCGCGACGCCGCACGCGGCCACCAGCGGCGCCAGCGGCAGGGTGATCTTGTCGCCGACCCCGCCGGTCGAGTGCTTGTCCGCGGAGGGACGGGACAGGGAGGAGAAGTCCATCCGCTCGCCCGACGCGATCATCGCCGCGGTCCAGTCCCCGATCTCGCGACGGTTCATCCCGTTGAGCAGGATGGCCATGGCCAACGCGGACATCTGCTCGTCGGCGACCACCTCGCGGGTGTAGGCGTCCACCACCCAGGCGATCTCCTCCGGGGACAGCTCCCCGCGGTCGCGCTTGGTCCGGATGATGTCGACGGCGTCGAAGGACTCACTCATGGTGCCCAGTCTGGCCCATCGCCCGGCAGCGGGCCACGACCCGGTCGAGCACGGCCCGGTCCACGTCGCCCCCGCCGCCGGCGAGCCCGGACAGCGCCGCCCGCACGTCCCCCTGGAGCGCGCGTTCGGTGCCCCCGTGGTCCCTCCCTGCGGCGAGCAACCGGTCCATCCCCTCCAGGAGCTGCTGGGCGCGCCCGGCGTCACCAGCGGCCAGCGCCTGCTCCAGGTCGCGCCCGGCCTGGGCGAGCTGCAGACGCAGGAGCGAGAGGGCCGACGACCCGGACGAGGCGGACGACCCCGGGTAGTGCGGCACGTCGATCGTCGGCATGGGTGGGGGCGGGCCGCCGGGGCGGTCGGCCCACCCCTGCCCGGCGGCCGGCGACGAGCCCGCCGGGGGCCGGTCCGCAGGCGGCGCACCTGCGCTGCCTGGCCGGTCGCCCGGTGGCACCCGGTTCCAGGGCCCCCCGCCTGCGGAGAGCTGCTTGCCGAAGACCTTCCACCCGATGACGCCCAGGATGATGAGCGGGATCAGCCCGCCGTCCAGTGCGTCCAGCAGGGTCAGTGCCCCCAGGACGACCAGCACCCAGCCCCACCACGGCACCTGGGAGGCCTTCACCGTCGACCCCCGCTGCGGTGTGACATCCTGTCCGGCGTGCTCATCGCTGACGTCATGTCCCTCGTCGTCCCTCCTGTGACCGAGCTGCTGCGGCGCACCCGCGCCCGGGGTGGGACGCACGGGGAGCAGCCCATGTTCCCCACCATCATCGCCGTCCGCAACGGTCGTGTCGTGGCCGGGGTCTCCACCCCGCGCACGGCGGCCACCCTCTCGGCCGCGCGCACCCTGGCCGTCGGGGTGGACGCCACCGCCCTGGTGCTCGCGGCGCAGGTCGAGGTGGGGGGCCGCCCGGCCCTGTCCTACACGGTGATGACCCGCGACCTGCGCGGCAAGCAGGCGCTCCAGAGGGTGGAGCTCGGTCCCGGGGGCCGGGTCGGCGTGGGGGAGCCCCAGGACGGGGGCCGCCCGCAGGACGAGACGGTCGTGCGGGCCCTGGCGGAGGCGATGGGGCACCGTCCCCTCGACGTCACCCGGGTCGCCCGACGGGACAGCAGCGGCACCTTCGGGGAGGACCTCTACCCGCCGGCGGAGCAGGGCCGGGTGGTCGTGGACGCCGGCACGGTGCGCACCCTGCACGA
>DATISK010000059.1:0-16102 GCA_035581545.1 Ornithinimicrobium sp.
GTCGTCGTCGGAGGGGCCGGGCGTCCCGTCCGGCCCCTGGGCGGAGGTCGGGTCCTCGGCGGGGTCCTGGTCCGTCTCGTCCTGGTCCGTCTCGCCCTGGTCGGTCTCGTCCTCGTCGGGCTCGTCCTGCTCCTGGGACCTGGCCGTGAGCTCGGCGGTGATCTCGGCGAGCCGGCCGGCCCGGTCGTCCGGGTTCTCGACCCGGTCCTGGGCGCGTTCCTCACCGGGGGTGGTGGTCTCCTCGGACACGATGTGCCTTTCTGGGCCGTGCGGTGAGCCCACACACCGGGTCCGGGTAGGACCCACTCCCCGCGCGGCGCGGGTGCAGTCGTCCAGCCCTGGCGGGCTCGGACGGAAGTCGTCCAGGTCGCCCACGCGGTTCGCGCGGTGTGGCGCGGCACCGGTGGGGCGGTGGGAGTCGGCTCGATCTCACGACGGCGTCGCGTGCCGACATCGGATGTCGCACAGCGAGGGGACTCGCACCGGGACGGGCAGCGGTGTGTGGTAGTCGCCCGGCCGCTGTCAGTATCGCACAGACGCACCCGCGCGCCCCATCGTCCTCGCCGGGCGCGGCGCGCCCTGCGGGGGCGCGGGCACCGCTCCGCCCCCCGGGCGGGACGACCCCGGTGGGCATTCAGCCCTGCAGGGTGTCCCCCACCTGGTCCCCCACGACCGGGCCCTGCCGGAGCCGCGTGGACAGCGGCCGGGGCAGCTCGACCCCGCCGACGTGGGAGAGCGCGGTCCAGATCTCCTCCGGACGCACCGTGGGGACGGTGTGCCGGACCGCGGTCAGGAGCACGACGTCGCCCGGTGCGGACACCACGCCCGGGACCTCGCGCTCGGCCACGCTCATGCTCAGGACCGCGGCCCGCACGTCCAGCTCCCGAGGACCCTTCTTCATCATCCGGGTCACCAGCAGCTCCTCGCTGGACAGCAGCGCCCCCATGCAGCCCCGGACCACCTCGGGGTCCACGTCCGCGGGCGCGGTCCCGGTGGCCGGCGCCGGGCCCGCTGCGCGCAGGCGCAGCGCCCACAGGCTGCCCTGCAGGTGGTCGGCGAGCGCGCCCGGCAGGTCGGCGGCGTCGGCCACCTCCACGACGTCCAGCCCCCGGGGCAGGGACGCGTCCAGCGCGGGGGCCACCTCGGCCGGCACGACCTGGCGGGTGAGGGCGATCTCGACGTACTCGGCCTCGCTGGCGGTCCCCGTCGGCGCCGCGTTGGCGTAGGAGATCTTGGGGTGGGGGTGGAAGCCGGCGGAGTAGGCCACCGGCAGCCCGGCGAGCCGCACGGCCCGCTCGAGCGCACGCTGGAAGTCCCGGGTGGAGGTGAACCGCATCCGCCCGCGCTTGGCGTAGCGGATCCGCAGCTTCTGCACGGCGGGGTCGGGGGTGGGTCCCTCCGGGACACGACGAGATCCGGCCATGGTGGGACAGGCTACTGCCGGGTGGCGCCGGGCCCGCGCGCACGCCATACCTGGCGGTTCCTGGGCACGGCCCGCTTGACGGTACGGTAGGCAGCGCACTCGACGTCGAGTCCGCGACCGGGGCCAGGGCGCTGTGCTCCGAGCTGCCGGTCGTCCCCCGTCCCCGATTCGCGAGGAAGACCAGTGCGCGTCTACAACTTCTCCGCCGGCCCCGCCACCATGCCCCTCGAGGTGCTCGAGCGCGCCCAGTCCGAGCTGCTCGACCGGCGCGGGTCGGGGATGTCGGTGATGGAGATGTCGCACCGTTCCCCCGAGTTCGTCGCGATCGCGGCGGAGGCCGAGGCCCGCATGCGCTCGCTGCTCTCGGTCCCGGACGACTACGCCGTGCTGTTCCTGCAGGGCGGCGCCACCGGGCAGTTCGCCGGGGTGCCGCTCAACCTGTCCGCGGCCGGAGGCACGGCCGCCTACGTCAACACCGGTGCCTGGAGCAAGAAGGCGATCAGCGAGGGCCGCAAGTACGTCGACGTGCGGGTGCTGGCCGACGAGGCCGCCTCCAACTACTCGACCGTCCCCGCCGAGGGCAGCCTCGAGGTGCCCGCCGACGCGGCCTACCTGCACTACACCCTCAACGAGACGATCGGCGGGGTCGAGTTCCCCTACGTGCCGGACGCCGGTGACGTGCCGGTCGTGACGGACGCCAGCTCGACGATCCTCTCGCGCCCCCTGGACGTCTCGCGGTTCGGCGTCGTCTACGCCGGTGCGCAGAAGAACCTCGGTCCGGCCGGCCTGGTCGTCGTGGTCGTCCGCCGGGACCTGCTGGGGCGGGCGCGGCCCGAGGTGCCGGGCGTGCTCGACTGGACCGCGATGGCGCAGGCCGACTCGATGCTCAACACCCCGCCGACCCTGGCGTGGTACCTCGTCGGGCTGGTGCTGGAGTGGATCGAGCAGCACGGTGGGCTGCCCGGGATGGCCGAGCGCAACCGCGCGAAGGCGGAGCTGCTGTACGGCGCCATCGACGGCTCCGGCTTCTACTCCAACCCGGTGGACCCCGCCGCGCGCTCGTGGATGAACGTCCCCTTCCTCGTGCCGGACGGCGCCCTCGAGAAGCCGTTCGTCGCCCAGGCCGCGGAGGCCGGGCTGTCCGGCCTGGCCGGGCACCGCAGCGTCGGCGGGATGCGCGCGAGCATCTACAACGCCATGCCCCTCGAGGGCGTCCAGGCCCTCGTCGACTTCATGACCGAGTTCGAGCGGAAGAACGGCTGACATGACCACCTTCGCCATCCAGACCCTCAACGCGATCTCGCCGATCGGCCTGCAGCGCCTCGACCGGGACGTCTTCGACATCGGCACCGACATCGCCGAGCCCCGCGCCCTCCTGCTCCGCTCGGCCGACCTGCACTCGGTGGAGATCCCCGAGACGGTGTATGCCGTGGCGCGAGCGGGCGCGGGCACGAACAACATCCCGGTCGACAAGCTCGCCGCCCGGGGGATCCCGGTGTTCAACACGCCCGGCGCGAACGCCAACGCGGTCAAGGAGCTCGTCATCGCCGGCATGCTGCTGGCGGCCCGCAACCTCTACCACGCAGCCGACTACACCCGCGACCTGGTCGACGGGCAGGCCCTCTCCGGCAAGGACCTGGACAAGCAGGTCGAGGCCGGCAAGAAGCAGTTCGCCGGGTTCGAGCTGCCCGGCCGCACCCTCGGCGTCATCGGCCTGGGGGCCATCGGTGTCCTCGTGGCCAACGCGGCGCAGTCCCTGGGGCTGAAGGTGCTGGGCTACGACCCGGCGATCACCGTGGAGCGCGCCTGGCAGCTCTCGCCCCAGGTGGAGCAGGTCACCAGCGTCGAGGAGCTGTTCTCCCGCTCGGACATGATCACCCCGCACGTCCCCCTGGTCGAGGGCACCAAGGGCCTGGTGGACGCCCACCGGATCTCGCTCATGCCCGAGGGCGGGGTCGTCCTCAACTTCGCCCGCGGAGGGGTCGTCGACGAGGCGGCCGTGCTCGCGGCCCTCGACTCCGGACACCTGCACGCCTACGTCAACGACTTCCCCACCGAGGCCGGCGCGGTCCATCCCAAGGTGATCGCCCTCCCCCACCTGGGCGCCTCCACCGGCGAGGCCGAGGACAACTGCGCGGTGATGGCGGTCGACCAGCTCTCCGACTTCCTGCTCCACGGCAACATCCGCAACGCGGTCAACTTCCCCGAGGTCGTCATGGCCCGCACGCCGGGCACCACCCGGCTGGGCATCTTCAACGCGAACCGACCCACGATGATCGGCCAGATCACCGCCGTCCTCGGCGAGGCGGGGCTCAACGTGGCGGAGTTCACGAACAAGTCGAGGGGCGACTACGCCTACACCCTCGTGGACGTGGAGGGTGAGGTCATGGACGACCTCAAGGAGTCCATCCTGGCCATCGACGGCGTGCTGCGGGCCCGCAAGCTCTGAGCGTCCCCGTCGTCCGCGTCCGGACCTGAGGCGCCCGGACCTCGGCGGCCCTCAGCGCACGACCGACAGCGGCAGCAGCCTCTTCCCGGTGGGCCCGATCTGGATCTGGGTGTCCATCTGGGGGCAGACGCCGCAGTCGAAGCAGGGGGTCCACCGGCAGTCCTCCACCTCCCGCTCGTCGAGGGCGTCCAGCCAGTCCTCCCACAGCCACTCCTTGTCCAGGCCCGAGTCGATGTGGTCCCAGGGCAGCACCTCGTGCTCGCCGCGCTCGCGGGTGGTGTACCAGTCCACGTCGACCCCCGTCCCGGCGAGGGCGCGCTCCGCGGCGGACATCCACCGCTCGTAGGAGAAGTGCTCGTTCCAGCCGTCGAACCGCTGACCGTCGCGCCAGACCTGCTCGATGACCGCACCGAGACGCCGGTCGCCGCGCGAGAGCAGGCCCTCGACGACGCCGGGCTGGCCGTCGTGGTAGCGGAACCCGATGGCCGAGCCGTAGCGACGGTCGGACCGGAGGGCCTCGCGCAGCTTCGCCAGCCGGGCGTCGGTCTGCTCGGCGCCCAGCTGCGCGGCCCACTGGAAGGGGGTGTGCGGCTTGGGCACGAACCCGCCGATGGAGACGGTGCACCGGATGTCGCGGTGCCCCGAGACCTCCCGCCCGGTGTCGATCACCTTCCTGGCCAGGTCCGCGATCTGGAGGACGTCCTCGTCGGTCTCCGTGGGCAGCCCGCACATGAAGTAGAGCTTCACCTGCCGCCAGCCGGCGGCGTAGGCCGCCGAGACCGTGCGGATGAGGTCCTCCTCGGTGACCATCTTGTTGATCACCTTGCGCAGCCGCTCGCTGCCGCCCTCCGGGGCGAAGGTCAGGCCGGAGCGCCGCCCGTTGCGGGTCAGCTCGTTGGCCAGGTCGATGTTGAACGCGTCCACCCGGGTGGAGGGCAGCGACAGCCCCGTCTGGGTCCCCTCGTAGCGGTCCGCCAGGCCCTTGGTGACCTCGGCGATCTCGGAGTGGTCGGCCGAGGACAGCGAGAGCAGCCCGACCTCCTCGAAGCCGGTGGCCTCCAGGCCCCGCTGCACCATCTCGCCGATCCCGGTGATCGAGCGCTCCCGGACGGGCCGGGTGATCATCCCCGCCTGGCAGAACCGGCAGCCGCGGGTGCAGCCGCGGAAGATCTCCACGCTCATCCGCTCGTGCACCGACTCGGTGACCGGGACGAGCGGCTGCTTGGGGTAGGGCCAGGAGTCCAGGTCCATCACGGTGTGCTTGGCCACGCGCCAGGGCACGCCGGGCCGGGCGGGGGCCACCCGCTGGATCCGGCCGTCGGGCAGGTAGTCCACGTCGTAGAAGGCCGGGACGTAGACGCCGCCGGTCGCGGCCAGCTGCAGCAGCAGTCCCTCCCGACCACCGGGGCGGCCGGCCTCCTTCCACCCCCGCAGGATCGCCGAGACGGCCAGCACCGCCTCCTCCCCGTCGCCGACGACCGCCGCGTCGAGGAAGTCCGCCACCGGCTCGGGGTTGAAGCTCGCGTGCCCGCCGGCGATCACCAGCGGGTGCTCCTCGGTGCGCTCGCGGGCGTGCAGCGGGATCCCCGCCAGGTCCAGCGCGGTGAGCATGTTGGTGTAGCCGAGCTCGGTCGAGAAGCTGAGCCCGAGGACGTCGAAGTCCCCCACCGCGCGGTGGCCGTCGACGGTGAACTGGGGCACCGCGTGCTCGCGCATGAGCACCTCCAGGTCCGGCCACACCGCATACGTCCGCTCGGCCAGCACCTCGGGCTGCTCGTTGAGGACCTCGTAGAGGATCATCACACCCTGGTTGGGCAGGCCGACCTCGTAGGCGTCGGGGTACATCAGCGCCCAGCGCACGGTGTGCTCTCCCCCGCACTCCCAGTCCTTGACCTGGGAGTTCAGCTCGCCACCGACGTACTGCACCGGTTTGGCCACCTGCTCCAGCAGCGGCTCGAGCTCGGGGAGGACGGTGGCTCCGCGAGGGCGGCTTCGACGGTCGGACGGCGAGGACATGCGGTCCAGGGTATGCAGCCGCGCCCGTCGGGAGAAACGGACCGCCGCGGGGTGGTCCCCCGCGGCGGTCCGTCGTCGCCGACTCTCAGTTCTCGGCGTAGAACCTGTCCAGCTCGTCCTTGTACTTGGAGGTGACGACCTTGCGCTTGAGCTTCATGCTGGGCGTGAGGTCGCCATCCTCCACCGACAGGTCGTGGTCGAGGATGTGGAACTCCTTGATCTGCTCCCACCGGTTGAGCTGGGAGTTGAGCTCGTCGACGTAGCCCTGGACCATCTCGCGGGCCTTGTCCGAGGTGACGATCTGCCGGTAGGAGTCGCCGGCCATCCCGTTCTGCGCCCCCCACGCCGCGATCGACTCGGGCTCGAGGGTGACGAGCGCGGAGACGAACTTGCGCCCGTCGCCCTCGATGATCAGCTGGCTGGCGTAGGGGCAGATGCCCTTGAACCTCGACTCGATGAGCGAGGGGGCCACGTACTTGCCGCCGGAGGTCTTGAACAGGTCCTTCTTGCGGTCGGTGATCGTCAGGAAGCCGTTCGGGTCCACCTCGCCGATGTCACCGGTGGCGAGCCATCCCTCGTCGAGGCTGGCGGACGTCTCCTCGGGCAGCTGGTGGTAGCCCTCCATGACGCCCGGACCGCGGAGCAGGATCTCGCCGTCCTCGGCGATGCGCACCTCGGTGCCGGGCAGCGGCCACCCGACCGACCCGAACTTGTAGCCACCGGGAGCGGGACGGTTGACGAAGGAGGCGGCGCTGGTCTCGGTGAGGCCGTAGCCCTCCAGGATGAGCAGGCCCATGGCGTCGAACCAGCGGGCGACGTCGGCGTTGAGGGCCGCGGAGCCGGAGATGAAGAACCGGACCTTGCCACCGAAGCGACCACGGATCTTGCTGAGCACGAGCTTGTCCGCGAGGCGGTACTTCACGGCGAGCAGTCCGCCGGGCTCCCCGCCACCGGCCCGGATCTCCCCGACCTCCTTGCCGACCCCCGAGGCCCAGGTGAAGAGCTTGGCCTTGACCCCGCCCTCGTCCATCATCATCGTGGTGATCTTGCCGTAGACCTTCTCGAAGATCCGCGGTGCGGCCCCCATGAAGGTGGGCTGGACGACGGCGACGTTCTCCACGATCTTCTCCGGCCGCCCGTCGACCGCGGTCGGGAACCCGATCTGCAGCGGCAGCGCGAGCAGCACCTTGCCGAACACGTGCGCCAGCGGGAGCCAGAGGTACTGCAGGTCGTCCTGGCTCAGGATGCCGATCGAGGCGACCGCCGCGGCCTCGTAGGTCCATGCCGAGTGCGGCAGCCGCACCCCCTTGGGTCGCCCCGTCGTGCCGGAGGTGTAGATGATCGTGGCGAGGTGCTCGGGGGTGAGGCCGTCGATGCGGGCGTCCACCACGCCCGGCTCGCGCTCCAGCCGGGCCCGACCCAGCTCCTCCAGCTCGGCGAAGGTGATCACCTGCTCCCCGTCGCCCTCGCCGTCGAGGACGACGACCTTGAGCACCGAGCCCATCTCGTCGGCGCGCTCGCGCAGCTTGGCCACCTGGTCGCCGTCCTCGGCGATGACGACCCGGCTGCCGGAGTCGGCCACGATGTAGGCCACGTCCTCGGTGATGGTCGTGGGGTAGATCGTCGTGGTCGCCGCGCCGGCGCACATGACGGCCAGGTCGGAGAGCACCCACTCGATCCGGGTGGAGGACATCAGCGCGACGCGCTCCTCCGGCTCGACCCCCAGCTCGACCAGGCCCGCAGCGAGGGCGTAGGCCCGGTCGCGGGTCTGGGTCCAGGTCAGCGACTCCCACCCGTCCCCGACCGGGTGGCGGAAGGCCTCCCCGTCCGGAAGCGCCTGGACTCGCTCACGGAACATGTGCCCCACGCTGGGGGAACGGTTCTCGATGATGCTGCGGTCGACCTTCTCCTCGGTCACGGAACGGGCCATCGTCAACTCCTTCGTCGGCTGGCACGGGCTGGGGCGATTCTGTCACGACGCCGACCCGGAGTCAGCGCCCACCACGCCGGTCCTGCTGGGCCGCGGAGACGAGCGCGACCGCCGCCCAGCAGGCCAGCATCGAGGACCCCCCGTAGGACAGGAACGGCAGCGGCAGACCGGTGACCGGCACGAGCCCGAGGTTCATCCCGACGTTCTGCACGACCTGGAAGGCGAACCAGCTCGCCACGCCCACCGCCACGAGCCGTCCGAACGGGTCCTCGCAGCGCAGCGCCACCACCAGGGCCCGGAGCACGAGGAAGCCGAGCAGCAGGAGGAGTCCGCCGGCCCCGAGCAGACCGAGCTCCTCGGCGGCCACCGAGAAGACGAAGTCGGTGTGCTGGAAGGGGATGAACCCGCCCTGGGTATGCGGCCCCTCCCCCAGCCCGGCGCCGTCCCACCCACCGGAGACCACGGCCAGGCGCACCTGGCCGGTCTGGTAACCGATGCCGAGGGGGTCCAGCGAGGGGTCGCGGAAGGCGAGCAGCCGGTCGACCTGGTAGGGGTCCAGCAGCGGCACCCTGACCGCGGCCACCAGCGCGGCGACGGTCGCCGCCAGGGCCGTGGCCGTCCACCGCCACGACGCCCCGGACGCGGCGACCACCCCGACGGTGAGCATGCCGAGGACGAGGGCGCTGCCCAGGTCGGGCTGCAGGAGGATGAGCACGACCGGCACGCCCGCCAGGGCCCAGGCCAGCAGCACCTCGCGGGCCTGCGGGGGGCGCCAGCGGTCCCGTCCCTCGGCGAGGATGCCCGCCAGCCCCAGGACCAGGCCGATCTTGGCCAGCTCGGCGGGCTGCAGCGAGAACCCCCGGGCAGGAAGAGCCAGGAGCGGGATCCGTTGACCGTCTGACCCAGGGGGGTCAGGACCAGGAGCAGACCGGCCACCCCCCCGAGGTAGGCGAGCGGGGCGAGCACGCGCAGCCGGCGGACGTCGACCAGCAGGAGCACCAGGGCGGCGGCCACCCCCACGAGGGTGTTGACCACGTGCCGGACGGCGAGGGCGGCACCGACCTGCTCGTGGGTGGAGGACCACACGAGCAGCGCTCCCACCACGGAGAGACCACCCGCGGCGACGACCATGCCCCAGTCCGCCCGGGCGAGCCGGGCGAGCACGGGGCGCGGCGCCATACCCCTGGTCAGCCGAGCAGGGCGCGGGTGCGCTCGACGTCGAGGGCGATCTGCTCCAGCAGCGCCTCGACGCTCTCGAAGCGGTCGTTGCCGCGCAGCCGCCGGAAGAGGTCGACCGCGACCGTCTCGCCGTAGAGGTCGAGGTCGGTGCGGTCCAGCACGTAGGCCTCCACCGTGCGCTCGACGTCGTCGAAGGTGGGGTTGGACCCCACCGAGATGGCCGCCGGGAGCCGGCGGTCGGGGTGGTCGGCCGGCAGGGACGGGCGCTCCAGCCAGCCGGCGTAGACACCGTCGGCGGGGACCAGTCCCTCGCTGTCGGTGCCCAGGTTGGCGGTGGGGTACCCCAGCTCCCGGCCGCGGTGGTGCCCGTGCACGACCTCGCCGGAGACCCGGTGGGGCCGGTCGAGGATCTCGGTGGCGGTCTCCATGTCCCCGGTGGTGATCGCCTCGCGCAGGGCGGTGGAGGACCAGCTGCGTCGACCCTGCTCGTGCTCGCCGACGGTGCCCTGCACGAGCACCTCGAACCCGTGCTGCCGGCCGAGCTCGCGCATGGTGTCGACGTCACCGCTGTTGTGCAGGCCGAACCGGGAGTCCTGCCCGAGCACGACCACCTGGGACCGCAGCCCCTGCACGAAGGTCTGCACGACGAAGTCCTCGGGGGTGAGCAGGGCGTAGTCGCGGGTGAACTGCACGACGACGACGCCGTCCAGCCCGATCTCGGCCAGCAGGTCGAGCCGGTGGTCGAGCCCGGTGATCTCCTGCGGCGCCCGCTCGGGGTGCAGCACGGCCACGGGGTGCGGGTCGAAGGTGACCGCGACCGAGGCCAGACCCCGCTCCCGGGCGGTGGCCACGACGGTGTCCAGGACGGCCCGGTGCCCCCGGTGCACGCCGTCGAAGTTGCCGAGCGTGGCGACGGTGGGACCCAGGTCGACGGGGACCTCGTCGAGGCTCTTCCAGCGGTGCACGGGCGCCTACTCTACTGCTGCCCGGCGGGCGCCAGGACGACGTGCGCGCGGGCGGTGGGACCGCTCTCGTCGAGCACGGCCACCAGCGTGCCGTCGGGACCGAGGGCCGCGACCGGGCCGGTGCGACCGGGGGTCGCCGACGGGATCCGCTGGCCGTAGCCGAGCGCCCTCGCCTCGCTCTCGTCCAGCTGGCGGACGTCCAGCGTGGCACGGGCGGCGTCCGCCAGGTCGACCAGGTGGGCCTCGGCCCCGTCCCCGGTGTCGGGGTCCAACGTCGGCAGCGTCACCGCACTCTCGAGCGTGAACCCCCCGACCCGGGTGCGGCGCAGCGCGGTCAGGTGGCCGCCGACGCCCAGGGCCGTTCCGAGGTCGCGCGCCAGGGCGCGCACGTAGGTGCCCGAGGAGACCTCCACCTCCACGTCGAGGTCCACGACCCGGCGGCCGTCCTCCAGGACCACGTCCCGCCGTCCCAGGACGTCGAACCGGTGCACGGTCACGGGCCGCGCGGGCAGCTCCACGTCCTCACCGGAGCGGACCCGCGCGTAGGAGCGGCGCCCGTCGACCTTGATCGCGCTGACCGCGCTGGGGACCTGCCGGATCGGGCCCGTCAGCGCCCGCACCGCCTCCGCCACCCGGGCGTCGGTCAGGTGGTCGGCGTCGGCCCCGCCGGTCGCCTCGCCCTCGGCGTCGTCGGTCAGCGTGGAGCGCCCGAGGCGCACGGTGGCGGCATACCCCTTGTCGTGGCCGACGAGGAAGGTGAGCAGCTTGGTGCCCCTGTTCACGCCCAGCACCAGCACCCCCGTGGCCATCGGGTCGAGGGTGCCGGCGTGCCCGACCCGGCGCGTGCGGCACAGGCGCCGCGCGCGGGCGACGACGTCGTGGCTGGTCCAGCCGGCGGGCTTGTCGACGACGAGGAGTCCGTCGCCGACCCCCTCAGCGGTCATCCGCGGGGACGTCGTCCCGGTCGTCGTCGGCGGGCGGCCTGCGGTAGGGGTCGGGTTCGCCGGCGTAGCCCGCGGCCGCGCGCTCCCGGGCCAGCTCCGCGTCGCGTTCGGCCACCTGACGGAGCAGGTCGTCCATGTGCGCGGCGTCCTCCGGGAGGGCGTCGAGGATGAACTCGAGGCTGGGCGTCAGCCGGATGCCCAGACCGCGGCCGACGAACGACCGCAGCCGACCCCGGTAGGCCTCCAGGATCTCGGCGGCCGTCGCCCGGTCCTCCTCCTGGCCCAGGACGGTGTAGAACACGCTGGCGTGCTGCAGGTCGCCGGTCACCCGCACGTCGGTGATCGTCACGAAGCCCAGGCGCTGGTCCTTGACCACCTGGGACAGTCCCTGCGTCACCAGCTGCTTGATGCGCTCGGCGATGCGGCGGGCGCGGGCCTGGTCTGCCATGGGTCCTCCTGGGTCCTCGGTGTCACGGGGCCCGACCATCCTACGGACCTGTCGGACCGTTCCGGCCCGCCAGGGCGTGAGATACCCTCCTGGGTATGACGTGGGCGGCCCGGGGCGGCCGCGCGGGCGTGCTCTCCGCCCTCGCGGTGGGGTGGGGCCTGCTCGCCCACCTCCGGGCGGTCGGGCACGACGAGGCCACCGGGGCGTCCGTGGGGGCGCTGCTGTGGGCGGCCTGCGCCACCCTCCTCCTCACCTGGTTCCTCGTGCCCCCTCGCCGCGACGGCGGGCGCCCGGGCGGGGCCGCCCGGATGCTCCTCGCCGTGGGCGCCGGTCAGGGCCTGACCCACGCCGCGCTGGCCCTCTCCCCCCTGCTGGCGGATGGTTCCCGGCGCCTGGTCGGACCGGGCGGGACCGACGGCACCACGGGTCACGCCGGTCATCTGCCGGTGGTCCTCACCGGCGCCCCCGGACCGACCGAGCTGCTGACGGCCCTGGGGCACGGCGGGCTGCCGATGCTGCTGCTGCACGCGCTGGCCACGACCACGGTCGTGGTCCTGTGGACCGCCGCAGGGTCGCTGTGGCGGGAGGCCGGGGCCTGGTGGGGCCGACTCGTGGACACGGGGCCCGCCCGGGTCCCGGCTCCTCCCCGGCGGTCCGCCACGCACCGGGAGGACCTCGCCGGCGGACTGACCCCACGCCGCGCCTGGGACGGGAGGGCGCCGCCGACTCCGGCGGCGCCCTGAGACACCGACCCCTCCTTTCCGCACCACCCTCCCAGGAGACCACCCGTGCACTCCCCCCGCTCCGCGCTGCCCGCGCTCGCCCTGTCCCTCACCATCGCCCTGCCCCTGACCGGGTGCGGCACGACCGCCGCCGAGCCCGCCGGATCCCCGCGGGCCACCTCCACGGCCCCCGACGGGGTCGGGACCGCGCTCGCCCTCGCCGACGGGTGGGCCAAGGCCACCTCCGGCCCGATGACCGGCGTCTTCGGCACCCTGACCAACACCTCCGCCACCGACCTGCACCTGGTCGAGGTCCGCAGCGACCTGGCCGGGGTGTCCGAGATGCACGTGACCGAGGACGACGGTGCGGGGGGACGTCTGATGCGCCGGGCCGACGACGGGTTCCTCGTCGCTGCCGGGGGTGAGCACGTGCTGGCACCCGGGGGCGACCACCTGATGCTCATGGAGCTGACCGGTCCCCTCCGGACGGGGCAGGAGGTCACCGTCGTCGTCGTCGACGCCGACGGCGGGGAGCACGAGCTCACCGTGACCGCCCGGGCCTTCGCCGGTGCCGAGGAGAGCTACCGGCCGGAGCAGACCGCGGAGGCCCCGTGAACGCGCAGGGCGTCGGTCGTCGGACGCTCCTCAAGGGTGGTCTCCTGGGTGGCGCGGGCGCGCTCACCCTGGCCGGTGCGGTCGCCTCCACCGGTGCCGGGGCGGAGGGGACCGGGCCGACCACGCCCGGTTCGGAGGACGTGGTGCCCTTCCACGGCGAGCACCAGGCCGGGATCACCACGCCGCCCCCGCCGCACGCGGTCTTCGTCGGTCTGGACGTCGACGACGGCGTCGGGCCGACCGAGCTGGGTCGCCTCATGCGGGTCTGGACCGACGACATCTCCCGGCTCACCGCCGGGGTGGCGCCGGTGACCGACCAGGAGCCGGAGGTCGCCGCCAGGCCCGCCGGGCTCACGGTCACGGTCGGCTGGGGCCCGAGCCTGTTCGACCGGCTGGGCCTGGCCGGCCGCCCGTCCTGGTTGACGCCGCTGCCCCCGCTGCCGGGCGACCGCCTGGACGGACGCCACGGCGGCACCGACCTGCTCCTGCAGGTGTGCTCCCACTCCCCCGTCACCCTGGCCCACGCCCGCCGGCACCTCGTGGGCGCGGCGCGGGGGATCGCCGCTCCGCGGTGGCTGCAGCCGGGCTACCGGGACCCCGCGGAGCAGGCCGGGAGGACGTTCCGCAACGAGTTCGGACAGGTCGACGGCACCGTCCAGCCCGACGTCGCGGACCGGGACGCCGGTCTGCTGTGGATCGGACCGGACGGGGCGACCCACCCGGGCTGGGTGGGTGGCTCCAGCCTGGTGCTGCGCAGGATCAGGATGGACGTGGAGGACTGGGAGAGGGCCGACCGGGTCGCCCGGGAGCACGCCGTGGGCCGGGACCTGTCCACCGGGGCCCCGCTCACGGGAGGGCAGGAGTCGACCCCCGTGGACCTGCACGCCCTGCTGCCGAGCGGGCTGCCGGTCGTCGACCGGCACGCGCACGTGCGGCGCGCCTCCCCGCGCGCCCCGCACGAGCGCTTCCTGCGCCGGCCGTACAGCTACGAGCAGGTCGGCACGGGCGGCGGGGTCGAGACGGGCCTGCTCCTCGCGGCCTACCAGGCCGACCCCGTCCGCCAGTTCCTGCCGGTGCAGCGCCGCCTGGCCGAGGGAGACCTGCTCAACCTGTGGACCGTCCCCGTGGGCTCGGCCGTCTACGCCGTCCTGCCCGGGTGCGCCGAGGGCGACTGGCTCGGTCGGCGCCTGCTGGCCTGAGCACCGCGGCCGGAGGGACGGGGACGAGCGAGGCCCGGTCCGTCGGGGACGGACCGGGCCTCGTCGTTCGCACGACCCGCGATCAGCTGCGGGGAATCTCGCGCATCTCGTACGTGCTGATGAGGTCGTCGGGCTGCAGGTCGTTGAACGACCCCAGGTTGATACCGCACTCGAAGCCCTCGCGGACCTCGGTGACGTCGTCCTTGAACCGCCGCAGACCGGCGATCTCCAGACCCTCGGTGACGACCACGCCGTTGCGGGTGATCCGGGCCTTGGCGCCGCGGCGGATCTCGCCGCTGCGGACCAGGCAGCCCGCCACGTTGCCGAACTTCGAGCTGCGGAAGATCTCGCGGATCTCCGCCGTGCCGGTCTCGAACTCCTGGTACTCCGGCTTGAGCATGCCCTTGAGGGCGTTCTCGATGTCCTCGATGGCCTGGTAGATCACGCCGTAGTAGCGGATCTCCACGCCCTCGCGCTCGGCGTAGTCGGCGTTCTGACCCTCGGCGCGCACGTTGAACCCCAGGATGATCGCGTCGGAGGCGACCGCCAGGTTGATGTTGTTCATCGTGATGGCACCCACGCCGCGGTCGATGATCCGCAGGTCGACCTCGTCGCCGACGTCGATCTGCAGCAGCGCGTCCTCCAGGGCCTCCACCGAACCGGAGACGTCGCCCTTGAGGATGAGGTTGAGCGTCTCCACCTTGCCCTGGGCCAGGGCCTGGGTGAGGTCCTCCAGGCTGATCCGCTTGCGGGACTTGGCCAGGGCCGCCTGCCGGTCGGCCGCCTCGCGCTTCTCGGCGATCTGACGGGCGGTGCGGTCGTCCGGGGCCACCAGGAAGGTGTCGCCGGCCCGGGCCACCGTGTCCATGCCGAGCACCTGCACGGGCCGCGAGGGCGGCGCCTCCTGCAGGTTGTTGCCGTGCTCGTCGAGCATCGCCCGGACACGTCCGTGGCTGGCGCCGGCGACGATCGCGTCACCGACCCGGAGGGTGCCCTGCTGGACGAGGACGGTCGCCACGGCGCCGCGACCCTTGTCCAGGTTGGCCTCGATGGCCACGCCGCGGGCGTCCTTGTCGGGGTTGGCCCGCAGGTCCAGGGCCGCGTCGGCGGTCAGCAGGACGGCGTCGAGCAGCTGCTCGATGTTCTGCCCCTCCTTGGCGGAGACGTCGACGAACATCGTCTCGCCGCCGTACTCCTCGGCGACCAGGTTGTACTCGGTCAGCTGCTGCCTGATCTTGGACGGGTTGGCACCCTCGACGTCGATCTTGTTGACGGCCACCACGATCGGCACGTTGGCCGCCTGGGCGTGGTTGAGCGCCTCGATGGTCTGCGGCATCACGCCGTCGTCGGCGGCCACGACCAGGATCGCGATGTCGGTCACCTTGGCACCGCGGGCACGCATGGCGGTGAACGCCTCGTGACCCGGGGTGTCGATGAAGGTGATCGCCCGGTCCTCGCCGTCGTGGGAGGCGTGCACCTGGTAGGCACCGATGTGCTGGGTGATGCCTCCGGTCTCGCCGGCCCCGACCTCGGACTCGCGGATCGCGTCCAGCAGCCGGGTCTTTCCGTGGTCGACGTGACCCATGACCGTCACGACCGGCGGCCGCGGCAGGAGGTCCTCGTCGGACTCCGCCTCCGCCTCGGCCTCGAGGTCGATGTTGAAGGCGCTGAAGAGCTCGCGCTCCTCCTCCTCCGGGGAGACCACGCGGATGTCGTAGCCCAGCTCCGAGCCGAGGACGCCGAAGGTGTCCTCGTCCAGCGACTGGGTCGCGGTGGCCATCTCGCCGAGGTGGAAGAGCACGGTCACCAGCGATGCCGGGTCGACGTTGATCTTGTCGGCGAAGTCGGTCAGCGAGGCACCGCGGCGGACCGTGATGGTCGCGCCGTTGCCGCGCGGGACGTTGACGCCACCGATCGACGGCGCCTGCATCTGCTCGAACTCGGCGCGCTTGGCCCTCTTGGACTTGCGCCCGCGGACCTTTCCGCCGCCGCGTCCGAAGGCACCCGCGGTGCCGCCACGGCCGCGAGGACCGCCGCCACGACCACCGGGGCCGCCACGGAAGCCGCCCGGAGCACCGCCCGGAGCTCCACCGGGGCCGCCAGCGGGACGACCTCGACCGCCGCCGGGGCGCGCGGGGCGCTCACCGGGGCGGGGCACGGCCGCGCGCTCGGGCATCATGCCCGGGTTCGGCCGGGCGCCGCCAGCGCCAGG
>DATISK010000060.1:0-4172 GCA_035581545.1 Ornithinimicrobium sp.
TCGATACGGACAAATGTACGAGCACCCACCGACAACCTCAACCCCCTCGACGCGGTCCGCGGGACGATCCGCAGGTGGGAGGGCGAAAACTCGTGCCGGCACCAGGTCGCGGCGGGTCCGGCGTCCGCCCTGTGGACGACGACCGCACCGCCACCACCGGCCCGGGCAGGATGGGCACCGGCCCGGGCCACGGGCGGGGATGGCCCGGGCCGTGGACCGCGCGCCACCGGCTAGGCTCGTCGGGACGGACGGACCTGCGGTCCCCGAGCTGAGGAGATCACCCGTGACGCACGCCCACCCGCTGGACGGCGTCGACCTGAGGCCCCGCGTGCAGCAGGCCCTGGACGACCACCTCGCGCACCAGCGGGAGGTGCTGACCGAGCTCGGCGCCCCGATGGGCCCGCTGGTGGACGCCGTGGCCGAGCTCCTCGCCGGCGGCAAGCGGCTGCGGGCGGCCTTCCTCTACTGGGGCTGGCGCGCCGCAGGTCGCCCCGACGACGACGCCGCGGTCCGGGCCGCCAGCTCGATGGAGGTCTTCCAGGCGGCCGCGCTCCTGCACGACGACGTGATGGACAACAGCGACCGGCGCCGGGGCCGGCCCACGGCGCACCGGGCCTTCGCCGAGCAGCACCGGGCCCAGGCGTGGAACGGCGACCCCGAGCGGTTCGGCCACGCCGCCGCCATCCTCGCCGGCGACCTGTGCCTGAACTGGACCGACGAGCTCTTCGCGACCAGCGGCCTGCCGGCCGACGCCCTGGCCCGCGCCCGCCCCGAGTTCGACCGGATGCGCACCCAGCTCATGGGCGGCCAGTTCCTCGACATGCTCGAGGCCGTGGTGGGCTGGAACGACCTGGGGTACGCCGAACGCGTCGCGCGGTCGCGCACGGTGATCCGCTACAAGAGCGCCCGCTACTCGGTGCAGCAGCCGCTCCTCGTCGGCGCCCGCGCCGGGGACGCCGGCCCCGGGCTGCTGGCGGCCCTGGCCGACTACGGCGCCCAGCTGGGCGAGGCCTTCCAGCTGCGGGACGACGTCCTGGGGGTGTTCGGGGACCCGGAGCACACCGGCAAGCCCGCGGGGGACGACCTGCGCGAGGGCAAGCACACCGTGCTGGTGGCGCACGCGCTCGAGCTCGCCGACCCGCCCGGGGCCGAGCTGCTGTCGGCCAGCCTGGGCGACCCGGACCTCGACGAGGCGACGGTGGAGGCCTGCCGCCGGGTGCTGCGCGACAGCGGCGCGCTCGACCGCACCGAGGCGATGATCGACGACGCGGCCCGGGCGGCCATGGTCGCCCTGCAGGCCGCGCCCGGTCTGGACGAGCACGCCGCAGGGGCCCTGGCCGAGCTCGTCGCCATCTGCACCGACCGGCACCTCTGAAGGACCAGGGCCGGCTACCTCACAGGGCGTGCTCCTGGGCCCGCCGCCGGACCTCGGTCTTGGCCCCGGCGTGCAACGAGGCCACCGCGCTCCCGCCGGGCAGGGTGTCGTCGGGCCGGTGCAGCCACTCGACGATCTCCTCGTCGCTCATCCCCCCGTCGGTGAGCACGGTGATCGTGCCGCGCAGCGGGGCGAGCGGACCCTCCTCGTCGACGAACCCGGCGGGGACCATGACCGCGTTGTTCGGTCCCCGGCGCAGCCCGATGAGCTCACGGTCCTGCAGCCAGCGCCGCACGGTCAGCAGGGGTGCGCCGGTCCGCTCCATGATGTCGGGGACGCTCAGCCATCCGTCGGTCGGAATTACATCGATGCCATTTACCACATCTTCTAGTCAATCACATGGAGCGACACACCGTGAGGGTGGTGCGGCGGGCCAAGACCTAGTACTGTCCCTCCTGCCTCACCAGTTCCTGGACTTTCCCTGAGTCTCGTTGCACACATGGGGCACCGGTCGTCCCGTCCGTCCTCTCCTGCCCCGGAGGTTCCTTCTGTGAGCCCGCTCTTCGCCGCCATGCCCCCCGCCGACCTGCCGAGCATGGCCTACGTCCCCACCTCCGTACACACCTCCGAGCTGGTGACGGCGAGGTCCACCACCTACACGGTGCGCTCCGGCGACACGGTCTACGGCATCGCCGCCCGGCACGGCGTCAGCCCCGAGGCGGTCGTGCGGGCCAACGGCCTGAGCCAGGGCGGCCGGTGGATCCTGCCCGGTGCCACGCTCGTCATCCCCGGCGGCGGGACGACCGTCGCCGCCCCGGCCCCGGGCAAGAGCACGCCGGCCCCGGCGAGGAGCACCACCCGCGCCGCGTCCGGCACGGTGACGGTCCGCTCCGGCGACACCCTGTCCCAGATCGCCCTGCGCCACGGCACCAGCGTCGGGGCCCTGGTCTCGGCCAACAGCATCACCAGCTCCCGCATCATCTACCCCGGCCAGGTGCTCACCCTGCCGGGGTCCTCGACGAAGTCCTCCTCCGCGGCCCCGGCGAAGGAACGGCCCACCCCGCCGGCACCCAGCACCACGGCTCCCCGGGCCACCGGCGGCGCGGTCACCGTGCGCGCCGGCGACACCCTCTGGGGCATCGCCCACCGGCACGGCACGACCGCCTCCGCCCTCGCCCGGGCCAACGGCATCTCCGCCTCCGCGTTCATCCACCCCGGACAGTCGCTGCGCCTGCCCGGCACCTCGGCCCCCGCCACGCCCGCCCCCTCGACCCCGTCCGGGGGCACCCCCACGCGGGCCTACGACGAGAGCAACGTCGGCGACTACAAGAAGGGCGAGAAGGTCGAGGACACCTTCCTGCACTACCGCTACAGCGACGGCATCGCCCGTTCGGCCGCGGCCAACCGCGACTACCTGGCCGGTGTGGACGTCCCCTCCGCCAGCCAGATGAAGGCGCTCATCGCCGAGACGAGCCGCCGCCACGGGGTCGACCCGAAGCTCATGCTCGCGCTGTCCTACCAGGAGTCGGGCTGGAACCAGCGGGCCGTCTCCCCCGCCAACGCCATCGGCGCCATGCAGGTCATCCCCAGCTCGGGCGAGTGGGCCAGCTCGCTCATCGGCCGCGAGCTGAACCTGCTCGACCCCGAGGACAACGTGGAGGCCGGGGTGGTCATCATGCGCACCCTGCTGCGCTCCGCGGACTCCCGCGACCACGCGGTCGGCGGCTACTACCAGGGTCTGGCCAGCGTGCGCCAGCACGGCCTGTTCCCGGACACCCGGCAGTACGTGCGCAACATCACCGCCCTCATGCGCACCGTCTGAGCGGTCCCGACCCGCCTCCGGACGACGCCCGGCACGAGCGTCCACGGCGCCCCGACCTCCCACGGTCGGGGCGCCGTGCTCCGTACAGTGGCGGGGTGAGCACGTCCACCGACCAGGTCCTCGGGCGGGTCGTCGACGCCCGCTACCGGGTCGAGGACGTGCTCGCGCACGGCGGCATGGCGACCGTCTACCGGGCGCGGGACCTGCGCCTGGACCGGCCGGTCGCGCTCAAGGTCATGCGGGCCGACCTCGCCGCCGACGAGCAGTTCGTCGGGCGCTTCGTCCAGGAGGCGCGCACCGCCGCCCGCCTCTCCCACCCGCACGTGGTCCCGGTCTACGACCAGGGGGAGGACGACGGCGTGGTCTTCCTGGCGATGGAGCTCGTCGAGGGCAGCACCCTGCGCGACGTCATCAAGGACCGCTCCCCCCTGTCCACCCGGGCGGCCCTGCGCCTGCTCGAACCGGTCGTCGAGGCCCTCGCCGCGGCGCACGAGGTCGGTCTCGTGCACCGGGACGTCAAGCCCGAGAACGTGCTCCTGGGCCGCGGCGGGACGGTCAAGGTCGCCGACTTCGGCCTGGCCCGGCTCGACGTGGCCGACGCGCACACCACCGAGGTGCTCTGGGGCACCGCCGCCTACCTCGCCCCCGAGCAGGTCGAGCAGGGACGTGCCGACGCCCGCACCGACGTGTATGCCGTGGGCCTGCTCCTCTTCGAGCTGCTCGGCGGACGCAAGGCCTTTCCCGGCCAGGACCCGCTGCGGGTGGCCTACGAGCACGTCCACGTCGGTGTCCCCCACCTGCGCGACCTGGTGCCGTCGGTCCCGGCCGAGGTGGAGGAGCTCGTGCTGCGCGCCTCGGCGACCGCGCCGGCCGACCGGCCCCCGGACGCCGCCTGGTGGCTCACCGAGCTGCGGTCGCTGCGCCGGACGCTGACGGACGAGGCGCTGGACGCGGTGCCCGACCACCCGCTGCCCC
>DATISK010000061.1:0-11732 GCA_035581545.1 Ornithinimicrobium sp.
CGGGGCCGGCCGCCTCGGTCTCCGCCTTGATCCTCTCGGCGAGCTCGATGAGCCGCTCGGTGGCGTCCTCGCGACGGGCGAGGACCACGTCCTCGACGTGCTCGCGCAGCTCCGGGTCGAGGTCCTCGTAGACGCCGAGCATCCCGGCGTTGACGATCCCCATGTCCAGGCCGGCACGGATGGCGTGGAAGAGGAACACCGAGTGCATCGCCTCGCGCACGGTGTTGTTGCCGCGGAAGGAGAAGGAGACGTTGGAGATGCCGCCGGAGACGAGCGCGCCGGGCAGGTTCGCCTTGATCCAGCGGGTCGCCTCGATGAAGTCCAGGGCGTAGCGGTCGTGCTCGCTCATGCCCGTCGCGACGGTGAGCACGTTGGGGTCGAAGATGATGTCGTGCGCGGGGAAGGGCTCCGGCAGCGCCTCGCCGGGGGTGGTCAGCAGCCGGAAGGCCCGCTCGCACACCGCGGTCCGCCGCTCGAGGGTGTCCGCCTGCCCCTGCTCGTCGAACGCCATGACCACCACGGCGGCGCCGTAGCGGCGCACGACGCCGGCGCGCCGCAGGAACTCCTCCTCGCCGTCCTTGAGCGAGATGGAGTTGACCACGCCCTTGCCCTGGATGCAGCGCAGCCCGGCCTCGAGCACCTCCCAGCGCGAGGAGTCGATCATCACCGGGACCCGGGCGACGTCCGGCTCGCCGGCCAGCAGGTTGAGGAAGTGGGTCATCGTCGCCGGCCCGTCGAGCATGCCCTCGTCGACGTTGACGTCGATCAGCTGCGCGCCGGCCTCGACCTGCTGGCGCGCGATCGCCACGGCGGCGTCCCAGTCGCCCTCCTTGACGTGGCGCGCGAACTTCGGGCTGCCGGTGATGTTGGTGCGCTCGCCGACGTTGACGAAGTTGACGTCGGGGGTGAGCGTGAACGCCTCCAGCCCCGACGTGCGCAGGTATGGCGTGCCGCTCGCCGGGGTGCGGGGGGCGGCGTCGGCCACGGCCTGCGCGATGGCGCGGATGTGGTCGGGGGTGGTGCCGCAGCAGCCGCCGACGATGTTGAGCAACCCCTCGCCGGCCATCGACCCGAGGACCTCGGCCATCTCCTCGGGGGTGTCGTCGTAGCCGCCGAAGGCGTTGGGCAGGCCGGCGTTGGGGTGCACCGAGGTGAGCGCCGAGGTCGCGGAGGAGATGTCGCGCAGGTGCGGGCGCATCGCCTCGGCGCCCAGGGCACAGTTGAGGCCGACGGAGAAGAGGTCCACGTGCTCGGTGGAGACGGCGAAGGCCTCGGGCGTCTGCCCGGACAGGGTGCGGCCGGAGGCGTCCGTGATCGTGCCCGAGAGCATCACCGGGACCGGTCCGCGGGCGGCGCCGGAGGCGACCCTCGCGGCCTGGACGTCGGCGATGGCGTGCAGGGCCGCCTTGGCGTTGAGGGTGTCGAAGACGGTCTCGACCATGAGCAGGTCGACCCCGCCCTCGAGCAGCGCCGCGGCCTGCTCGGCGTAGGCCTGCCGCAGCTGGTCGTAGCTGATCGCGCGGAACTCGGGGCGCTCGACGTCGGGGGACAGGGAGGCGGTCCGGTTGGTCGGACCCAGGGAGCCGGCGACGAAACGCGGCCGGCCGTCCTCGGCCTCCACCTCGTCGGCGACCTGCCGGGCGACCCGGGCGGCGGCGACGTTGATGTCGTGGACCAGCCCCTGGGTGCCGTAGTCGGCCTGGGCGATCGAGGTGGCGCTGAACGTGTTCGTGGTGAGGATGTCCGCGCCGGCCCTCAGGTAGGCGCGGTGCACCTCGCCGATGACGTCCGGGCGGGTCAGTCCCAGGAGGTCGAAGTTGCCCTTGAGCGCGGTGCCGGCGTGCGTCGACCAGACGGGCCCGTCACCGTGGAAGTCCTCCTCCACCAGCGCCACCTGCTGCAGCATCGACCCGTATCCGCCGTCGAGGACGAGGATTCTTTCGTGGGCGGCGGCCAGGAGGGGGTGTTCGGGGGCGGAAACTTCGGCTGGGTCGGTGGTGGACTGCACCGTCCCACTGTAGGTGCCGCCGCGTCAGGGCTCCGCATCGTCGTGCCGGCGACCCGTCACCAGGATCGCGGGCATGAGGAACTCCAGCGACCCGTCGGGGTCCAGGAAGCCGGCCATCTCCTCCTCGGCGTCCCGCAGCAGGGCCGTCCGCCGTGCCTCGTCGAACTCACCGCCGATCCAGCCCCGCGTCTCCGCCTCCAGCCACCGGGCGAGGGAGGGGAACCGGACGGAGGCGGGCACCGACCGCGCGTCCACGTCCCGTGCGCCGGCGGTCTGCAGCTCGCGCCGGCGGTCCTCGACGTGTCCGAGCGCGAACGCGGCTCTGATCGGTCCACCTGCCTCCTCCCCGAGGTGACGGTCGACGAGGGCGGTCAGCACGGCATACCCGGGGGAGCTCTCCAGGCGGTCCCACACGGACACGCCGATCCGGCCGCCCGGCCGGAGCACCCGCAGCATCTCCCGCAGGGCGCGGGCGCGGTCCTCGAAGAACATCAGGCCGAACTGGCACAGGACGACGTCGAAGGAGCTGTCGGGCAGAGGCAGCGACTCGGCCCCGGCCTCCACCAGCTCGACGTCCGGCAGCCGGCGTCGGGCCACCTCCAGCATCTCCGGCGTGAGGTCGACCCCGGTCACGCGTCCGCCCGGCGCGGTGCGGCGGGCCGCCTCGAGGGTCGCGGCACCCGTGCCGCACGCGACGTCCAGCACCCGTTCCCCGGGCGCGATGCCGACGGCGTCCGCCAGCCGCACCGCCCAGGGGGCCATGACGGGAGGGACGAAGAGCCGGTCGTAGAACTCGGCGAGGTTCTGCGGCTCACCCGGTTCCGGTGCCTGGGTCGTGCTCATGGGAGGCCTCCCCGTCGCTCGGGACCGTCGGCTGGGAGCGGTCCTTCGCCCATGGTCGAACCCGCCCGGTGGGCTGTCAACGCTCCTCAGGCCGAGGACCTTCTCGCCTCGTCCTTCTCGACCCGGTTGTCCGGGCCGGGGGCGTCGGGCAGCTCGCTGGCCCGGACCAGCCGCAGGGCGGTGACGAAGACCAGGCCGCCCAGCAGGTTGAGGGGCACGACGTACCAGAACCAGCTCAGCCACTCGCCGTAGGTCACCGACCCCTCGGCGTGGATGGCGCCGAAGATGATGATCGAGTCGAGCACGGAGTGGAACAGGCTCAGCCCGGCCAGGAGGAACCCGGCGGCGAACGCGGCGACCACCTTGACCCCGTCCGACCCGGTGCCCTCCTGCATCCGGGTCAGGATCGTGATGACGAACCCGCCCAGCAGGGACAGGCACACCGCGCGCAGGTCGAGCGGCGCGTCGACGAAGTGCCGGGCGGTCTCGGTGAGCACCCCGTCGAACTCCGGGAACGCCTGCGCGACCATCCACATGAACACCCACCCGCCGACCAGGTTGGTCACCAGCGTCACGCCCCACAGCCGCAGCAGCTGCAGGCCCGTCCCGCGGCCGGCGAAGAGCGCCATGACGGGCAGCAGGAAGCCCTCGGTGAACAGCTCGCTGTGCGCGAGGTAGAGCGCCATGAAGCCGATCCCGAACGCGAGCCCGGCCAGCAGGTGGTCGCCCGTGGAGTGCAGCACCGCGAGGTAGGCCAGGATCCCCAGGCCCACCTCGAGCCCGCCGAAGAACCCGGTCGTGAGCAGCGCCCGCCAGCTGCGGTGCAGCCGCTCGGCGCCCTCCTCGACGGTCCCGTGGAAGGAGTCCTCGACCTCCTTCTCCGCCCGGGGCGCGGTGGCGTCGACCTGACCCTGCCGGTCCTGGGCGAGCTTGTCGTCCGTCGGCCGTGCGCCAGCCTCGCTCATGGTGCCTCCTGGGTCCTGGGCTGCCCATGCTAGGTCCGCGGAGGCCCAGAACCCCCCAGCCGGGGGGTGGGTCGGCGTCCCGACCCGCGCGATGCCGGTCGGGAACCACCGGCGTCGCCCGGGGCGCCGTTCGCCCGGTGTCGAGGGTCGACGGACCGGGGGCTCGTTTGCCAGGCCCCCCGGTCGGTGGGACAGGGTGGAGGTGTCCGAGGCGCGTGCGCACCCACCCCAGCGGTGGCCGTGGGCGTCGAGACCGGCACCTCTCGCCGGTCGTCGCACCGAAGATGAGGAGACCAGCATGCTGACCGTCACCGAGAACGCCCAGGCCGTCGTCAAGGGCCTGACCTCCGAGCAGGGCATGCCCGAGTCCGCGGGGCTGCGCCTGTCGCTGGCCCCCGACCAGACCCAGCTCCAGGTGGCCCTCGTGCCGCAGCCGGAGCCGACCGACCAGACCGTGCCCAGCACCCAGGCGCCGGTCTACGTGGCCGAGGACACCGTCCCGGCCCTGGCCGACCAGACGCTCGACGCGGCCCAGACCGCCGAGGGCGTCGGCTTCACCCTGCAGCCGCAGGAGCCGACCGCCTGAGCAGCGCTCGACGAGCACCGACGGCCGTCGGACCCGCCCGGGTCCGGCGGCCGTCGTCCGTCCCCCCGTCGCGTCCGCGCCGCGGTCCGACGTGCGTCCCGTCGCCTGGAATGGTGGTCGGTCGGTCCTTGCTGGGACACTGGTGGAGATGACGAACCCGCAGAGTCCCGACCGCCGCCCCCTCACCGCCACCTACCGGATGCAGCTGCACGCCGGCTTCACCTTCGCCGACGCCGAGGCCGTCCTGCCCTACGTGGAGGCGCTGGGCGTCAGTCACCTCTACCTCTCGCCCGTGCTCACCGCGGTCCCGGGCTCCGAGCACGGCTACGACGTGCTCGACCACACCCGGGTCAGCGCCGAGCTCGGTGGTCGTGCGGGTCTGGTCCGGCTGGCCGACGCCGCGCACGACCGGGGGATGGGCGTCGTCGTCGACATCGTCCCCAACCACATGGCGCTCGTGGAGCCGCTGTGGCGCAACGCCCCCGTCTGGGAGACGCTCCGGGAGGGCCGCCGTGCCGCCCGCGCCCACTGGTTCGACGTGGACTGGGACCACCTCGGGGGGAGGTTCGGCCTGCCCGTCCTGGGCGCACCGCTGGAGGAGGTGCTGGCCGCGGGCGAGCTGACCGTCGACCACGGCCGGGACGACGAGGGGGACGGTCGGATCACCGGCCAGCCGGTGGTGCGCTACCACGACCACGTCTGGCCGGTCGCCCCCGGGACCGAGCACCTTCTCGACGACCTGCCCGCCCTGCTCCGGGCACAGCACTGGCAGCTGGGCTTCTGGAAGGACGCGGCCGAGGTCCTCAACTACCGGCGATTCTTCGAGGTCGACCAGCTCATCGGCGTCCGCGTGGAGGAGCGCGACGTCTTCGAGGCCACCCACGCCGAGCTGCTCGACCTGCACCACCACGGCGTGATCGACGCCTTCCGGATCGACCACCCCGACGGCCTCGCCGACCCCACGGCATACCTGCAGACCCTGGCCTCCTCGGTCCGCCCCGGCACGCCGGTGTGGGTGGAGAAGATCCTCGAGGGGGACGAGCGGCTGCCGCAGGGGTGGGCCTGCGCGGGCACCACGGGGTACGACGCCAACGCCGCGATCACCGCCGCCCTCGTGGACCCCACGACCGCGGACGCGGTCAGCACCGCCTGGTTCGCCACGGGCGGCGAGCCCGACCTGGACGTCGAGGTCGACCGCTGCAAGCGTCAGGCCGTCGAGGCGCTGCTGCAGCCGGAGATGGCTCGGCTGGTCCGCCGCGCCCTCGAGGCGCTGCCCGGGCACGACGAGCACCGGCTGCGGGTCGCGCTCGCCGAGCTGCTCGTGGACGTGCACGCCTACCGCGCCTACATCCGCCCCGGGCTGCAGGACGCTCCCGAGCTGAGGCAACCGCTGCTCGACGCGATCGAGCGGGCACGGGCGACCCGGCCGGACCTGCTGACCGAGGTGGACGCCCTCGCCGAGGTGCTGCTGCACCCGGAGGGCAACGGGTCGGCCCCGGCCGCGGCGGCCGACCTGTGCGTGCGCTTCCAGCAGACGACCGGGCCGGTCATGGCCAAGGGCATCGAGGACACCGCGTTCTACCGGTGGCACCGGCTGGTCGCCCTCAACGAGGTCGGTGCCGACCCGTCCCGGGGGGAGGACCCGGACGCGGCGGTGCTGCACGCCTGGTCCGCCCACCAGGCCGAGCACTGGCCGCAGGGGATGACCACGCTGTCCACCCACGACACCAAGCGCAGCGAGGACGTGCGGGCCCGGATCCTCGCGGTCGCCGGCGACGCCGACGCCTGGCGGGCGCTCTCCGCCGCCGGGGCGGCCGCCGCGCAGCGCCACGGGGTCGACGCGCCGACGGCCCACCTCGTCTGGCAGACCCTCGTCGGCGCGGGCCGGGTCTCCGAGGAGCGCCTGCACGCCTACCTGACCAAGGCCGTCCGCGAGGCCAAGCTGCACACCACCTGGGTCGAGCCGGACGAGGACTACGAGGCGCGGGTGATGTCCCTGGCCAGCGAGATGGTCTCCGAGGGCGAGGTGAGCGAGGCGATCGGAGCCGCGCTGCGGGACAACGAGCCGACCGTGCGCACCCTCACGCTGACCCAGAAGCTCGTCCAGCTCACGGTGCCCGGCGTGCCGGACACCTACCAGGGTTCCGGCCTGGTCGACCTGTCCCTCGTGGACCCCGACAACCGGCGCCCGGTCGACTCCGAGGAGCGCGTCGCCCGGCTCCGGCGGGTGGACGGCGGGGGTGAGCTGCACGACCTCTCCGACGAGGTGCTGTGGGTGACCTCACGCACGCTGCGGCTGCGCAGCTGGCTGCCGCACGCCTACGGTCCGGGGGCCGACTACCGTCCCCTCGAGGCGGGGCCGCACGTCCTGGGCTTCCTCCGGGGCGGGGTCGCCGCCACCCTGACCATCCGCGCCCCGCGTGCGCTCGGCGCCGCCGGCGGGCTGCAGGACACCCGTGTCCCCCTGCCCCCGGACGTGTGGACCGACGCGCTGACCGGCCGCGACCACCACGTGGGCGAGGACGGCCTGCTGGCCCGGGAGGTCTTCGACCGCCTCCCCGTGGCCCTGCTCGTCCGCGCCCGCGACCTCTCGGAAGGACCCCGATGACCACCACCACCCCGACATCGTCGCCGTCCACGGCGACCACGCACACCTACCGCGTCTGGGCGCCGGCCGCCGACCGGGTCGACCTGCACGTCGGCGTCGCCGACCCCCGCGTCGAGCCGATGGAGGGCCTCGACGGCGGCTGGTGGGAGCTGACCACCGACCCGGGCGACGGCCGCTACGCCTTCGCCCTCGACGGGGGCGACCCCCGGCCGGACCCCCGGTCGCGGTGGCAGCCGGACGGCGTGCACGCGCCGAGCGCGCTGGTGGACACCGCCGCCTTCCCCTGGTCCGACGAGGGGTGGCGCGGCGTGCCGCTGCACGACGCCGTCGTCTACGAGCTGCACGTGGGCACCTTCACCCCGGCGGGCACCTTCGACGGAGCGGTCGAGCACCTGGACCACCTCGTCGACCTCGGCGTCACCGTGGTGGAGCTGATGCCGGTGGCGGCCTTCCCGGGCAGCAACGGATGGGGCTACGACGGCGTCGGCGTGCACGCCGTGCACGAGGCCTACGGCGGCCCGGCAGGGCTGGCCCGCCTCGTCGACGCCGCGCACGCCCGGGGCCTGGCCGTGTGGCTGGACGTCGTGCACAACCACCTGGGTCCCAGCGGCAACTACCTCTCGGAGTTCGGGCCCTACTTCACCGACCGCCACCACACCCCGTGGGGCGAGGCGGTCAACCTCGACGGCCCCGGCAGCGACGAGGTGCGGGCCTTCCTGCTCGACAGCGTGCGGCTGTGGCTGGAGGACTACCACCTCGACGGGCTGCGCCTGGACGCCGTGCACGCCCTGCACGACGAGCGGGCGGTCCACCTGCTCGAGGAGCAGTCCTCCCTCGCCGACGAGATCGGCCGTGCCTCGGCCGTCCCGCGCACGCTCGTGGCCGAGTCCGACCGCAACGACCCCTCCTTCGTCGCGCTGCGCGGGCCGGGTGGCGCGGGCGGCTACGGCCTGCACGGCCAGTGGGCCGACGACGTCCACCACATGCTCCACGTGCTGCTGACGGGGGAGTCGCAGGGCTACTACCACGACTTCACCGACCCGCACGCGGCGGTCAAGGTGCTCGGCTGGAGCCCCTTCCTGCACGACGGGACCTACTCCACCTTCCGGGGGCGCGTGCACGGCCGCCCGGTCGACCCCCGGGTGACGCCCGGGTGGCGGTTCGTCGCGTCCCTGCAGACGCACGACCAGATCGGCAACCGCGCCGCGGGGGACCGCATCCACCACGGCATACCGGCCGGCCGGCACGCCATCGGGGCGGCGCTCCTGCTCACCTCGCCCTACACGCCGATGCTCTTCATGGGGGAGGAGTACGCCGCCTCGACCCCGTGGCAGTACTTCACCGACCACGCCGAGGACTGGCTGGCCCAGGCCATCCGCGAGGGGCGCGAGCGCGAGTTCGCCGAGCACGGGTGGTCCGGCGACGTGCCCGACCCGCAGGACCAGGGCACCGTGGAGGCCTCCACCCTGCGGTGGGAGGAGGTGCACGAGGGGGAGCACGCGGTGATGCTCGACTGGTACCGCACCCTCCTGCGCCTGCGGAGGGAGACGCCCGCCCTGCGGGACACCCCGCTGGGGGAGGCGGAGGTATGGCGTGAGCCGGCCGGCGAGGGCGAGCTGCTCACCCTCGCGCGCGGGGACGTGCGCGTCGTCGCGCTCCTGCGCGAGGGGACGGGTGTGGTCGACCTGCCCGCCGGGGCCGAGGTGCTCGCGCGGTTCGGCCAGGTGTCGGCCGAGGGCGACCGGCTCGAGCTGGGTGCCGACTCCGTGGCGGTCGTCGGGGGCTGGGCGTGACCGAGGGCGGGCGGCGGCCCTTCCACCGCCCGGCCCTGCGGCCGCCGGAGGCGCTGGACGTCGCCGCCGAGGGGATCGACCCGATGGAGGTCGCCGACGCGGCCCACCGGACCGCCCAGATGGTCGTGGGCCGCGGTCGCGGCAGCGGCGACCCCCAGATCACCGACCGGCTGGTCAACCTCGTGGCCGAGGTCGGTCTGGCGACGGTCGCGCAGATGTGGGCCGACCGTCCGGCCAGGAGCCTCCCGGGGGCGCTGTGGCGGCTCTACCTGCTGCACGAGTGGGTGCTGCGCCAGCCCGAGGAGGTGGGCCGGCTGTTCACCCTCGGACGCGCGCACACCGAGGTGTGGTCCGCGGTGGCCGGCGTCGCCGAGCCGCCGGACCCGCAGGCGCTGCGCCGGCTCACCGAGGAGATCCTCACGGGGGTCTTCGACGGCGACCTGGGACTGGCGCTGGAACGCGCGTCGGCGTTCTGCCACGTCGTCGCGGTGGGGCTGGTCGAGCCGGGGCCCGGCGAGATCCCGACCGAGCAGGTCCGCCGGGCCGCGCGGATGCGGGACACCGCCGACGACCTGATGGCGTGCGCCCGGCTGTGGCGGCGGGACTCGCTGCACTAGCCCGGTCCCGGTCTGCGTACGGTGGCGGTGTGACCTCGGCCGGCCCAGGACCTCCGCGGACGCCGGACCCGGTGCCCGGGACGCCCCGTACCCCGGAGGACTTCTTCGAGGGCGCTCCGGACGGCCTGGCGGTCTACACGGAGGTCGACCGGGCGGTGCGGGCGCTGGGGGAGGTGGAGGTGCGGGTGTCGCGGAGCCAGGTCGCCTTCCGTCGGCGCAGGGGGTTCGCCTACGTGTGGCGGCCGGGACGCTACGTGCGCAGCGACGTCCCCGCGGTGCTGTCCCTCGCGCTGCCCCGCGAGCTGCCGTCCGCCCGGTGGAAGGAGGTGGCCCACCCCTCTCCGCGGGTGTGGATGCACCACCTCGAGCTCAGGGCGCCCGACGAGGTCGACGACGAGGTCCGGGGATGGCTGGGTCAGGCCTACGGCGCGGCTGGTCGAGGAGCGGGCTCCGGGGCACGGCCCCGGGTGGATGGGTGAGGCGGGGCGCCGGCGCTCTCCTCCAGCAGAGCGTGGTGCACACCGGTGCCCAGCCCGACCGCAGACCCCATGGCCAGGGCGGGCAGGACGACGGACCACGCCACGACCACGAGGTCAGCGGCCCCGGGCGGGGGGCTGACGAGCCACATCGCCCCTGCCCAGGGAGGAACGGTCAGGAGGGCCGCCAGGAGGAAGACCCACCAGCGCCGCCCGCCGAGGAGGACCCATCCGAACACCGGCACGAACACCGTCCCCAGGATCAGGGGAACCACCAGGTCGATCAGGTGCCCGTCGCCGACCTCGCCGGAGAGGGAGGGGTAGAAGAAGCGGAGAAGGACCGGCCAGAGGACCAGGTTCGCCGCGACGATGGCACCGAGCCCGGCGACCGCTCCACGGGCCGCCATCCGCGACGACCGGTGCGCCCCACCCAGGACGAGGCCGGCGAGGACGGCGGTCATCAGCCACAACCCCGGCGCACCGGCGTGCTGGACGTCGCTGCTCAGATGCCACGCCAGGAGCGTGGGCACCGTCGCCAGGACCCATGCCGCCAGACCGACAAGGCCCCAGGCGAGCACGGTCCTCCAGCGCCGAGGAGGGGGCTGGCGCGAGGGCTTTGCCCGGCGGTCCATCGGCATCTCCGTCCACGGCCCGCCGCGGTCCGGAGGACCCGGCCGCATCCCGGCCCGACGGCTCCCACGCTACGCCGGGGTGCGCGAGGGACGACGACGCACCCTGGCACCGTCGCTCGGCCTCCCGGCGGGCCACGGAGACGGTGGGAACAAACCCCCTGGCCGCCTCGTTGTCCACTGTCGCGTGCCGGGCCGCGGCAGCCCCGGGCTCCAACACACGCCGCTACGAGCGGCCCCGCGCCGAGAGGCGCTCCCGGTCCGGCACGCACCACCGACCCGCAGTTCCTCACCACCCCACCCTCGCCCTGCGCGTCGGCCGGTCAGCCCGGCGGTCGGTCAGCCCGGCGGTCGGTGCCGCAGCACCGCGGCGACCTGGGCGTCCTCGCCGGACCCCACCATCGTGAACGCCAGCACCTCGCCCTTGTCGAGGCCGACGTCGACCAGGCGGGCGAGCACCCGGCGGTCGGTCCCGGGCAGGTCGGCCCCGGCGCGCCCGAGCAGGTCCGCCAGCACCGGACCCATGACGGGGCCGTGCGTGCAGACCGCGACCGGTTCCGCGGCGGCCAGGATCCGGCCCAGGTGCTTGTGCACCTTCTCCGGCCGCTCCTCGAACCCCTCCTCGGACAGGCCCTTCTTGGCCACCAGCTCCACCCCCCGGGCCGTGCAGAAGGGTTCGACGGTGTCGAAGCAGCGCACCGACGGGCTCGAGAGCACCCGCACCGGTGCGTAGGCCCCGAGGATCCCCACCAGCCGGGCGGCGCGGCGGACGCCGACGGCGCTCAGCGGACGGGCGGGGTCCGGCCCCGACCACCCGTTGCGCGGGTGGGCGTGCGCGTGCCGGACGACGAGCAGCGGCCAGCTGCCGAGCCGCCCCCGTGCCTCGAGCGCGACGAGGGCGTCCAGCTGGTCGTGGTCCCGCCCGTAGGTCAGCCGGCGCGCGGCCAGGGTCGGCGACATCCACCGGACCTCGTCGACCTCGTGCTCCAGCTCGCCGTCGCCCCCCACGACCTCCCCGGCCCAGTAGCGCACCACCTTGTCCTGTCCGCCGCTGAGCGCGTAGCGGGAGTCCGGCAGCGGCCGGCCGAGGCGGACCCGCAGGCCGGTCTCCTCCAGCGTCTCCCGCGCCGCGGCCGCGGCGAAGTCCTCACCGGGGTCGAGCTTGCCCTTGGGCCAGGACCAGTCGTCGTACCGGGGTCGGTGCACC
>DATISK010000062.1:0-13345 GCA_035581545.1 Ornithinimicrobium sp.
CGAACCGGTCGATCTGCGCGCCGTGGTCGTTGAAGTAGTACTCCCGCACCACGTCGGCCCCCGACGCCTGCAGCACCCTGGCCAGGGCGTCCCCGACCGCCGCCCACCGGGTGCCCCCCAGGTGGATCGGGCCGGTCGGGTTGGCGGAGACGAACTCCAGGTTGACCTTCTCGCCGGCGAGCGCGTCGCCGCGCCCGTAGTCCGGCCCGGCCTCCACGATCGTCCGGGCGAGCTCACCCGCGCTCGCCGCGTCGACGGTGATGTTCAGGAAGCCGGGTCCGGCGACGTCGACACGGGCCACCCCGGCCTCCTCCGCCAGGGCCGCGGCGACCTGCTCGGCCAGCTGCCGGGGCGGCATCCCGGCCTGCTTGGCCAGCTGGAGCGCCACGTTGGACGCCCAGTCGCCGTGCTCCCGCGTGCGGGGCCGCTCGACCCGGACGGCCTCGCGCTCGGGAACGGCGACGGACAGGTCACCGCGGGCCACGGCCCGGGTCAGGACGGCGTGGATGGCGTCGGCGAGCTGTTCAGGGGTCACCCCGGCAAGTCTAGTGGCGAGCGTGCGACCCGCCCGACGGCCACCGAAGGGCCCCGCGGACCCGCTCCCGCAGGCTCCGGCGACCGCGGCCCACGGTTCGGAGACGCCCCCCTGCGCCTGCTACAGTTTCCCGTCGTTGCCCCCGTAGCTCAGGGGATAGAGCACCGCCCTCCGGAGGCGGGAGCGCAGGGTCGAATCCTGCCGGGGGCGCAACAGACGTCGCAGGACGTGACCGAGGGCTCCGCGGACCGCGCGGGGCCCTTCGTCGTGCCCGCGCGGCGAAGACCGTAGCGTGACCCCCGTGGACACGGCATACCCCTTCGTCGACGGCGCCGAGCTGCGCACCGCCGCGACCTACGACAACCTCGACCCTTCGACCGGCAGACCCCTGGGAGGCGTCGGCCGCGGCGGACCGGACGAGGTCGACGCCGCCGTGCGGGCCGCGGCGGCGGCCCAGCCCGCATGGGCGGCCGCCACCCCCGAGCAGCGCGGCCGGGTGCTGACCCGCGTGGGCGACCTGGTCGAGCGCGACCGGGAGGAGCTGGCCCGCCTGGAGTCGGAGGACACCGGCAAGCCGCTGTCCCAGGCGCGCACCGACGCGACCGTGGCGGCCCGCTACTTCCGCTTCTACGGCCACGTCGTCGACGCCTACCACGGCAGCCAGATCCCGCTCGGGCCCGACGTGCACGCCTACACCGTGCGTGAGCCCTACGGCGTGGTGGGCAGCATCGTCGCCTGGAACTACCCGCTGCAGCTGGCCTCACGCGCCGTCGCCGCGGCCACCGCCGTCGGCAACGCCGTGGTGCTCAAGCCGGCCGACGAGACGCCCCGCACGGCGCTCGCGCTGGCCCGGTTGTGCACCGAGGCCGGAATGCCCCCCGGCGTCGTGGGCGTGGTGACCGGCCTGGGTGCCGAGGCCGGTGCCGCCCTCACCGCGCACCCGCTGGTGGCCCACCTGGGGTTCGTGGGCTCCACCGAGACCGGTCGGCTCGTCGCCCACGCCGCCGCGGACCGGGTCGTGCCCACCGTCCTGGAGCTCGGGGGCAAGTCCGCCCACGTGGTGATGGCCGACGCCGACCTCGACCGGGCTGCGGAGACCGTCACCCGCTCGCTCCTGCAGAACGCCGGTCAGACGTGCTCGGCAGGCTCACGGCTGATCGTCCACGAGAGCGTGCGCGCCGACCTCGTCGACCGGCTCGTCGAGCGGTTCCGGGCCACCACGATCGGACCGGGCCTGGAGGATCCCGACCTGGGGCCGCTCGTCTCGCCCCGGCAGCAGGAGCGGGTGCGGGGGTATGTGGACGGGGCCGCCTCGGGCGAGCTGCGGGTCGGCGGCGCCCCGCCGCAGGACGGTCGGCTCGCGACGGGGTCCTACTGGCTGCCGACGCTCCTCGACGGGGTGGACCCGGGCGACCCGGTCGCCCGGGAGGAGGTGTTCGGCCCGGTCCTGGTCACCCATCCCTTCACCGACGAGGACGAGGCGCTCGCGCTCGCCAACGGCACCGACTACGGCCTGCTCGCCGCGGTCTGGACGAGGGACGTGGCGCGGGCGCACCGGATGTCCTCGGCGCTGGAGACCGGCCAGGTCTTCGTCAACGGCTACGGCGCCGGCGGCGGGGTCGAGCTGCCGTTCGGCGGGGTGGGTCGGTCCGGGTACGGCCGGGAGAAGGGCCTGGCCGCCCTGGACGCGCTGACCCGGCTCAAGACCGTCGTCGTGCGGCTCGACTGAGGACTCGCGGCCCGGGATCTCCGACCTCGGGCGGAGGGAGGGCTCCCCCCCACGGCCGATGTGCCGGCCGGGGCCGGGTGCTTGACTGGTCGGCATGACGACCGCTGCGCCCGCACACGAGGGCACGGGGATCACGATCCGGGGGCTGACCAAGACCTTCGGCGAGCTCCGTGCCGTCGACGACCTCACCTTCGACGTCCGACCCGGCCGGGTGACGGGCTTCCTGGGGCCGAACGGGGCCGGGAAGACCACCACGCTGAGGATGCTCCTGGGACTGGTCCGCCCGACCGCCGGCGAGGCGCTCATCGGAGGCCGCCAGTACGTCGGGCTGCCGCAGCCGTTGCGCACCGTCGGCGCGGCCCTGGAGGCCACCGGATTCCACCCCGGCCGTTCCGGCCGTGACCACCTGCGGGCGCTGGCGGCCACCCACCGGATCCCCGACACCCGGGCCGACGAGCTGCTCGAGCTGGTCGGCATCCCGGCCGCCGCCCGCAAGCGGGCGGGTGGCTACTCGATGGGCATGAGGCAGCGCCTCCAGCTGGCGGCCGCCCTGCTGGGCGACCCGCAGGTGCTGCTCCTGGACGAGCCGGCCAACGGGCTGGACCCCGAGGGGATCCGGTGGATGCGCGGTTTCCTGCAGCACCTGGCCGGGGACCAGGGCAAGACGGTCCTCATCAGCTCCCATCTGCTGGCGGAGGTCGAGCAGACCGTCGAGGACGTCGTCATCATCGCCAACGGTCACCTCGTCCGGGAGGGCACCATGGAGGCCCTCCACGGGGAGCCCGCCGCGCTGGTGCGCACCCCCGAGCCGGCCCGGCTGGCCCACGCGCTCGTGCGCGCGGGGCTGACCGCGACCCTGCTCCCCGAGCAGGGGACGGACGCCCTGCGGGTGCTGACCCCGGAGCTGGGCCGGGTCGGCGAGGTGGCCCTCGCCGCCGGCCTCCCGGTCCACGAGCTGCGCGGGCTGCGGACCGACCTGGAACGCCTCTTCCTGCAGCTCACCGACGCTCCCGAGCACCGCAACCGCAACCTGGGCGCGCCCCATACCCCTGCCCCGACGCACCCCGAGGAGGCGTCCCGGTGACCGCTCTCGTGCGCTCCGAGCTCATCAAGGCCTTCAGCACCCGGACCGCGTGGGCCATGCCCCTGGCGATGTTCCTCGTCACGGCCGTGTTCACCGCGATCGGAGGCTTCTTCCTCGTCTACGCCGAGCTGCCGGTCGGGGGCACCACGATCCGCGCCCGCGAGACGATGGACGAGGCGGTCCTCGTCCGGATGGTCTACACCGGCGCCCTGCAGATGGGCTACCTCCTCACCCTCGTGCTGGGGATCCTGGCGATGGGCTCGGAGTACCGCCACCGGACGCTCACCGCGACCCTGCAGGCGGTCCCCCGTCGCGGCCGGATGATCCTCGCCAAGGTGCTGGGACTGGTGATCGTCGTGCTCCTCAACGGTCTGGCCCACCTCGCCGGCGCGCTGCTGGCCGGCGGCGCGGTGCTGCTGTCCGCCGACCTCTCGGTCGCTCCGGACACGGGGGACCTGGTCGCCACGATGCTCCGGCTGCTGCTCGTCCTCGTGCTCTGGGGGCTCATCGGGTTCGGGCTGGGGGTCCTCATCCCCAACCAGGTCGTCGCGCTGTTCGTGGGCGTGGCCGTCGCCTTCATCGTCGAGCCGCTGCTGGGCTTCGGGATCACCTTCTGGGACGCGGTGGCCGACGCGGCCCGGTTCTTCCCCAGCCAGGCGACCATGAGCACCCTCAACATCTTCGACGGGGCCGACGCGGCGACGACCCAGGCCCTCGGCGGGGCGGAGAACCCGCTGGCCTGGTGGATCTCCGGCCTCGTGCTGCAGGGCTACGCCGCGGTGATGACGGCCTTCGGGTGGCTGCTGACCGCGCGTCGCGACGTGGCCTGACCGGCCTCGGCGGCGCGGGGCCGGGACCGGCCCCCCGAAGGGCCTCCCGCCGAGGTACGGGCTAGGCTGTACGGCGACGTGCACCGTCTGCACACGCGTTGCACCCCCGGATGTGAGAAGAGGCGCAAACCCCGTGGCCAACCCCCCGAGCAGCGACACCACCCTCGCCGACTTCGGAGCCAACGAGTGGCTCGCCGAGGAGATGCGCGAGCAGTTCGACGAGGACCCAGGGTCGGTCGACCCGGCCTGGCGACGATACTTCGAGGGATCGGGCAACGGGTCCGACGGTGCGTCCGGCGCCGCCCCGTCGGGCGGTTCGGGTGGGGGCGCCCAGGACGAAGGACGCCCCGCCCCGTCGAGCGCCCCCCCGCCCGGTGCAGGGTCGGCGAAGGTGGCCAAGGCACCGCCGCGCAGGCAGTCGGACGCGGCCTCCACGGGGACGACCGAGGGCGCGGGAACGACGTCCGCCCCGGCCAGGCCGACCCCCGGGAGGTCGTCGCCCGCGAAGGCGTCGCCGGAGAAGTCGTCCCCGGAGAAGTCGTCGCCCGCGAAGTCGTCGCCGGAGAAGTCCCGCCCCGACGCGAAGGAGCAGAAGGGCCAGGGCAAGGACCAGAAGGACCAGGGCGAGCCGGACCAGGCACCCCGTGGGACCGCAGGCACCCGGGCGGCCGAGAAGTCGGTCGGCACCCCCGCGAAGTCCGGTGGCTCCGAGCCCCGTGTCTCCCGGGACGCCCCTGCGGCGACGAAGAAGGGTCCGCAGAGCGACGTGACCGTGACCCCGCTGCGGGGTGCCGTCGCCCGGGTGGTCACCAACATGGAGAGCTCGCTGGAGGTGCCGACGGCCACCAGCGCGCGCAACCTGCCGGCCAAGCTGCTCATCGACAACCGTGTCGTCATCAACAACCACCTGGCCCGCTCGCGCGGCGGCAAGGTCTCCTTCACGCACCTCATCGGCTACGCGATGGTCAAGGCCCTCAAGGCGATGCCGGCGATGAACAACGGCTTCGCCTCCCAGGACGGCAAGCCCGTCCTTCTGGAGCCGGCGCACATCAACCTCGGCCTGGCCATCGACGTCCCCAAGCCGGACGGGAGCCGCCAGCTCCTCGTGCCCAGCATCAAGAGCGCCGAGGAGATGACCTTCTACGAGTTCTGGTCGGCCTACGAGAAGATCGTGCGCAAGGCCCGGGACAACAAGCTCACCGTCGCGGACTTCCAGGGCACCACCATCAGCCTGACCAACCCCGGTGGCATCGGCACGCTGCACTCGGTGCCGCGGCTGATGAAGGGCCAGGGCGCCATCATCGGCGTGGGCTCGCTGGACTATCCGGCCGAGTGGCAGGGCGCCGCTCCCGAGCGCATCGCCGCCAACGCCGTGAGCAAGATCCTCACCCTGACCTCCACCTACGACCACCGCATCATCCAGGGCGCGCAGTCGGGGGAGTTCCTCAAGATCATGCACCAGCTGCTGCTGGGCGAGGACGACTTCTACGACGAGATCTTCACCTCGCTGCGCATCCCCTACGAGCCGATCCGCTGGGCTCCGGACATCGCCGCGACCCACGACGACGACATCTCCAAGGCCAGCCGGATCCAGGAGCTGATCCACGCCTACCGGGTCCGCGGTCACCTGATGGCCGACACCGACCCGCTGGAGTACGTGCAGCGTCGTCACCCCGACCTGACCGTGGAGAACCACGGCCTGACCCTGTGGGACCTCGACCGGGACGTGCCCACGGGCGGATTCGGCGGCAAGCCGCGGCTGACCCTCCGCAAGATCCTGGGGATCCTGCGCGACTCCTACTGCCGCACCATCGGCGTGGAGTACATGCACATCCAGGATCCCGAGGAGCGGACCTGGATCCAGGACAAGATCGAGGTGCCGTTCACGAAGCCGGCGCCCGCGGAGCAGCTGCGGATCCTGCGCCGGCTCAACGCGGCGGAGGCGTTCGAGACCTTCCTGCAGACCAAGTTCGTCGGGCAGAAGCGGTTCAGCCTCGAGGGCGGCGAGGCCGTGATCGCCCTGCTGGACAAGGTGCTCAGCCGCGCCGCCCAGGACGGGCTGTCCGAGGTGACGATGGGTATGCCGCACCGCGGCCGCCTCAACGTGCTCGCCAACCTCGCCGGCAAGTCCTACGGGCAGATCTTCCGGGAGTTCGAGGGCAAGTCCGCCCCCGGTTCCGTCCAGGGGTCCGGCGACGTCAAGTACCACCTCGGCACCGAGGGCGAGTTCCACGACGAGCACGGCAACTCCACCCGGGTCTACCTCGCGGCCAACCCCTCCCACCTGGAGGCGGTCAACCCGGTCCTCGAGGGCATCACCCGCGCCAAGCAGGACCGCCTCGAGCTCGAGACCGGCACCGACGACTTCGGCGTGCTCCCGGTCCTGCTCCACGGCGACGCCGCCTTCGCGGGCCAGGGCGTCGTGCTGGAGACCCTGCAGATGTCCCAGCTGCCGGGCTACCGCACCGGCGGCACCATCCACGTGGTGATCAACAACCAGGTCGGCTTCACCACCGCCCCGCACCACTCCCGCTCCGCGGTCTACTGCACCGACGTCGCGCGGACCGTGCAGGCCCCGATCTTCCACGTCAACGGGGACGACCCCGAGGCGGTCGTCCGGGTCGCCGAGCTGGCCTACGAGTACCGGCAGAAGTTCCACAAGGACGTCGCCATCGACATGGTCTGCTACCGCCGGCGCGGGCACAACGAGGGCGACGACCCCTCGATGACCCAGCCGCTGATGTACGACCTCATCGAGGCCAAGCGCTCGGTCCGCAAGCTCTACACCGAGTCCCTCATCGGTCGTGGCGACATCAGCGTCGAGGACGCCGAGGAGGCGCTGCGCGACTACCAGAAGCAGCTGGAGCACGTCTTCACCGAGACCCGCGCCGCGCTCAAGGGCGAGGGTGACGGCACCCACGGCCTGGAGCGTCCGCAGGCCCAGGACGAGGGCGACATGGCCACCCGGCAGCGGCCGACCGCCATCAGCGAGGAGATGCTGCACCGGCTCGGCGACGCCTTCGCCGACACCCCGGACGACTTCACCGTCCACCCCAAGCTGGGCAAGCTGCTCACCACCCGCCGGGAGATGACCCGCGAGGGCGGCATCGACTGGGCCATGGGTGAGCTGCTGGCCTTCGGGTCCCTGGTCATGGAGGGCACCCCGGTGCGCCTCTCAGGTCAGGACTCTCGCCGGGGGACCTTCACCCAGCGGCACGCGGTGCTGACCGACAACGAGACGGCTGCCAGCTGGACCCCGCTCCACCACCTCGCCGAGGACCAGGCCAGCTTCGAGGTCTACGACTCGCTGCTCTCCGAGTTCGCGGTCATGGGCTTCGAGTACGGCTACTCGGTCGAGCGGACCAACGCCCTGGTGCTCTGGGAGGCCCAGTTCGGCGACTTCACCAACGGCGCCCAGACGATCGTCGACGAGTTCATCTCCTCGTCCGAGCAGAAGTGGGACCAGCGCTCCAGCGTCGTCCTGCTCCTCCCCCACGGCTACGAGGGCCAGGGCCCGGACCACTCCTCCGCCCGCATCGAGCGCTTCCTGCAGCTGTGCGCCGAGGACAACATGGTGGTCGCCTACCCCTCCACCCCGGCGTCCCACTTCCACCTGCTCCGGATGCACGCGATGGCCCGTCCCCGCCGGCCGCTCATCGTCTTCACCCCGAAGGCGATGCTGCGGCTGAAGTCGGCGGCCAGCAGCCCGGAGGACTTCACCCACGGCACGTTCGAGCCGGTGCTGCCCGACCGGGCCGAGCTGGACCGGGACGCGGTCGACCGGGTGCTCATCGCCTCCAGCAAGCTGGTCTACGACCTCGAGGACGAGCGCACCAAGCGGGAGGACGAGCGGACGGCCATCCTGCGGATGGAGCAGCTCTACCCCGTGCCGGGCGCCCAGCTGGCCGCCCTCACCAAGAAGTACCCGAACGCCGAGCTGGTGTGGGTGCAGAACGAGCCGAAGAACCAGGGAGCCTGGCCCTTCATGGCGCTCAACCTGCAGGAGGCCCTGGCGCACCACGGTGAAGAGCGCCCGGTCCGGGTCGTGGCCCGGCCTGCCTCGGCGGCGCCGTCGACCGGTTCGGCCAAGGTGCACGCGGTCGAGCAGGCCACCCTGCAGGAGGAGGCCTTCGGCCGCCGTTGAGGGTGGGGTCCGGCCCCGCCGCCCGAGCGGCATACGGAAGAATGGTCCGCATGACCGCCGACGCAGCCGGACCGACCCTTCCCCCCGGACACACCGCCTACCCCCCCGGGCCCGACGACGTCGACGATCTGGTGCGGCTCCTGCGCCGGCACGAGCGCGAGGCGCGCGGCTGGCCGGGTGCCGACAGCCAGTCCGTGGAGGCCGAGGTCGCCGGCCGGGGGGCGGACACCCACCTGCACGAGGTGGTCCGCGACGACGGTGGGACGGTCCGCGCGTGGATCAACTGCCACGACCGGGCGGCCGGGCGGGTGCTGGTGGGGGTAACCATCGATCCCGACCTGCCCGACGCGACGGCCGACCCCCTGGCCCGCTTCGCCTACGGGCGCGTCGAGGAGCTCGGTCAGCTGGTCCTGCAGCGTCGCGGGATGCAGCAGACCCAGCTGGACTCCGGAGCGTTCGCCGACGACACCCGTCAGCAGCGCTGGTTGACCGAGGCCGGGTACGAGCACGTGCGGGACTGGTGGCAGATGACGCGTCCCGTCGACCCGGAGGCCGACCTGCAGCAGCCCGGGCTGCGCGAGGGCGTGGAGATCCGGCGGGTGCGGCGCGACGACGGGGTGGGCATGCCGCAGGAGGAGGACCTGCGGGCCGTCCACCTCGTCCTGGAGCACTCCTTCGCCGACCACTTCAACTCCTACCGGGAGACCTTCGAGGAGTTCGTCTCCAGGCTGCGGGAGGACCCCGGCCACCGGTGGGACCACTGGTGGCTCGCGACCGTCGACGGGGAGCCGGCCGGGGCCCTGGTGGCCACGACCGTCACCGGAGGCGTCGGGCCGGACGGGACCGCACGACCGGACTCCTCCTACATCGAGTACATCGGCGTGCACCGCCGCGCCCGGGGCCGCGGGGTGGCCAAGGGGCTCCTGCGCAGCGTGGTCGCCGACGCCGCCGCCCGTCGGCGCAGCTCGGTGGGCCTGGAGGTCGACGCGCACTCCCCCACCCGCGCGGACGGGCTCTACCTGTCGATGGGGTGGCGCACCCGCTACACCACCCAGTCCTGGCACCGCACCCTGTCGCTGCCAGGATCGGAGGCGGCGGCGGGATAGCCTGCGGGTGTGTACTTCACCGACCGCGGGATCGAGGAGCTGGCCCAGCGCCGGGGCGCGGAGGACGTGACCCTCGGCTGGCTGGCCGACCAGCTGCGCACCTTCGTGGACCTGCACCCGGAGTTCGAGGTGCCGGTGGACCGCCTGGCCACCTGGCTGGCCCGCGAGGACGACGACGAGTGAGACGAGAGGCGACGACGTGACGAGCCAGGGACGACCGGGCCCGACCGACATCGAGTACACCCCCAGTGCGGAGTTCCACGTGCACGAGGGGCCGCGCGACATCGGCCTGTGCTTCGTCGGCGACGGGTTCGTGGCCGGCTACGGCGATCCGAAGGCGTTGGGCTGGGTCAGCCGCGTCGTGGGCCGCACCCCCGCCCAGGAGATCGCCCTGACCTCCTACAACCTGGGTGTCCGGGGCAGCAGCTCGGCGGACGTCATGGCCCGGTGGCGCAGCGAGTGCCCGCCGCGGTGGGAGGGTCGCTCCGAGCGTCGGCTGGTCGTGGGCGTCGGGGCCGAGGACGTCGACCAGGGCATCACCACCGCCCGGTCCCGGCTCAACCTGGCCAACGTGCTCGACGAGGCCAGCTCGACCGGCATCGGCACCTTTGTGGTCGGGCCCACCCCGACCCTCGACGCCGAGGTGAACGCCCGGCTCCAGGTGCTGGCCGAGGCGCAGGCCGACGTGTGCCACCGCCGCGGCGTGCCGTTCGTCGACTGCTTCGGGCCGTTGCAGGGCCACGACCAGTGGCAGTCCGACCTCGCCGCCGGCGACACCGTGCACCCGGGCCAGGCCGGCTACGGGCTGATCGCCTGGCTGGTGCTCAACGGCGGCTGGTCCCGCTGGCTGCAGCTGGAGGACTGAGCCGCTCGACCCAGGCCCGCGCCTCGGCGTAGGCCCCCTCGTCGGCGTGCTCGGGCACCTGCGCAGGACGACGGTCGGCCCGTGGGTAGGACCCCATGAAGTGCACCTCACGACAGGTCCGGCGCAACCCGACGAGCGCCTCGCGCAGCCGGGCCTCACCGACGTGGGCGTCGGCGTCGATCCAGAAGCAGTACTCGCCCAGCCCCTCGCCCGTGGGGCGCGACTCCAGCCGGCTCAGGTCGATCCCCCGCACCGCGAACTGCTCCAGCAGCTCCAGCAGCGCCCCGGGCCGGTTCATCCAGATGAGCGCGACCAGGGTCGTGCGGTCGCTGCCGGTGGGGGGTGGCACCTCCACCCCGGCGCGGAGGACGACGAACCGGGTGACCGCCCCGTCCCGGTCCGCGATGTGCTCCGCCGCCGCCTCCAGCCCGTAGGCGGTGGCGGCGCCGGGCGCGGCGACGGCTGCGTCGTAGCCGCCGTCGGCCACGACCTGGGCGGCGCGCGCGGTGGAGGTCTCCGGCACGAGGACGGCGTCCGGCAGGTGCCGGGCCAGCCAGTCCCGCGTCTGGGCCATGGCATGCGGGTGGGTCGCCACCGTGGAGACCCGGGTCAGCGAGGTGCCGGGTCTGACCAGGAGCGAGAACTGGACCTCGACGTGGACCTCGGCGCAGATGAGCACGCCGTCCTCCCCCGCGTCCTGGAGCGCCTGGAGGGTGGCCGGGACAGAGCCCTCGACGGAGTTCTCGAAGGGCACCACCGCCGCCCCCACCTCGCCACGGCGCAGCGCCTCGATCGCGGCGGGCACCGTGGGGGCCGGCCATGCCTCGCCGGCACCCTCCGGGTCCCACTGGCGCACGGCCTGCTCGGTGAACGTGCCGGCCGGGCCGAGATAGGCGATCTTCACACCTGGCACGATATCGCCGCGGTCCGGGTCGTCAGTAGGCGCTGTCCTCGTCCGGCTTGAGGACCACCTGGACGGTGCGCCACAGGATCATCAGGTCCAGCACCGGGGTCCAGTTCTCGACGTAGTAGAGGTCGAGCCGGACCGACTCCTCCCAGGACAGGTTGCTCCGCCCGCTGATCTGCCACAGCCCGGTCATCCCCGGCTTGACCAGCAGCCGACGGCGGGCGTCCAGGGCGTAGGTCGCCACCTCCCGGGGCAGCGGCGGGCGGGGTCCGACCAGGCTCATGTCGCCGCGGACCACGTTGATCAGCTGCGGCAGCTCGTCCAGGGAGTGCCGCCGGATGAAGGCCCCCACCCGGGTCACCCGCGGGTCGTCGGGCACCTTGAACAGCGGCCCGGCCCCCTGGTCGACGGCCCGCAGGGTCGGGAGCATCTCCTCGGCCTGCACGACCATGCTCCGGAACTTCAGCATCCCGAACGTGCGCCCGTCGCGCCCGACCCGCTCCTGCCGGAAGAGCACCGGTCCGCGGTCCTGACCACGGACCGCCAGCGCCACCGCGGCCATCACCGGGGCCAGCACCACGAGCAGGAGCACCGCCACCACCCGGTCGACGACGTTCTTGGCCACCAGCTGCGGCCCGGCGAAGTGCGGCGACTCCACGTGGATCAGCGGAAGTCCCTGCACCGGGCGGGTCAGCACCCGCGGCCCGGCCACGTCCATGATCCCCGGCGCGACCACCAGGTCGATGTCGGTCCCCTCCAACGCCCACCCCAGCCGGCGCAGACCCTCCTGCCCCAGCCCCGCGGAGGAGGAGACCGCCACCACGTCCACGCCCATCTCCAACGCCTTGACCAGCACGTCGGACTCCGGTCCCAGCACCGGCACCCCGGCCACCCGACCCCCGGTGGCCCCGTCCACGCACGCCCCGCACACCTGGTAGCCCGCGTCCGGCGCCCGCCCCAGCGCCACCACCAGGCTCGCCACGTGGTCCCGGTCGCCGACCAGCAGCACCCGGTCCGAGAGGGCACCCTCGCGGCGCTGACGCACCAGCCACCGCCGGAACCCCCACCGGGCGACCAGCAGCATCACCGTCCCCAACGGGAACGCCAGCACCACATACCCGCGGGCGAAGTCGATCTTCAGCGCCAGGGCGGCGATCGCCACGATCGCGAACAGCCACGTGGAGGCCTGGAAGACCTGCTTGTACTCCTGCACCCCGTGCCCCACCAGGCGCCCGTCGTAGGCGTTCTGCAGGTGCAGCGAGACCATCCACCCGGCCATCAGGATCAACGAGACCGTCGTGTAGCTCACCGCCCCGAGCGCGCTCTGCAGCTCACGCTCGTCCATCCCGAACCGGAACAGCTGCGCCGCGACCACCGCCACGGCCACGACGAGGAGGTCGACGGCCCGCACCACCGACAGGTATCCCCGCAGATACCTGCGGGCCTGCGGAGCCGCCCGACGACGACCGTCCTGCAACCCGTCGGGCACCACGAAGAGGGGCGTCGGGGGCGACCCGATACCGAGACCATCGCGAACCCCCTGCGGTTCACGGGGGATCTCAACCGAAGAAGTCAAGCCTTTCCCACCTGCCTGCCGGACGACCGTGCGGTCACCCACCGCCGGTCCGTCTCTTTACCCATTCTTTACCTTCGCCAGTTAACCAGCCGGTAGCCACCCCGTCCACCCCTACGGGGGGAATGGGGGCGCGGGTGCAGGGCGGGCGGGACCCCTGGGACAGGAGGGTCAGGCGGTGCCCGGGGCCAGGGCCCGGAACAGGTGCGGAACTGCGTCGGTGACCTGCGCACGCATCGTCAGGTAGACCTCGTCGGCGCGCCGGAAGGGGTCCACGACGTCGTGGTCCTCCGGCCGACCGGGACGGCGACGGCCCCGGTGCCGGGTCGCCACCGACGCCAGCTCCCGCAGCCGCTCGGCGGGATCCTCCGACGACGGCAACGCCTCGTCGGGCAGGGTGGCGACGATGGCGGCGAGCTCGCGCACCGTGAACACCCGCTTCATCGCCCGGGGCGCCGTGCGGACGACCGCCGCCCGGTGGTCGCGGGTCGCGGTGAGGACCAGATCGGCCTCGTCCACCATCGAGGCCACCAGCCGCCGGGCCCGGAACCCCTCGGGGCGCCCGCCCAGTC
>DATISK010000063.1:0-19730 GCA_035581545.1 Ornithinimicrobium sp.
CACCCCGGTCGGTCCGCGGTCGGTGACTACGCTCAGGGTATGCAGAGCAGCAGCGAGGGCCCCGGGCAGGTCCGGTCCCTGGGCGCGCGGGTGGTGCAGGGGGGCGCCGCCCCGGTCGAGGTGCGCTACGGGCGGGCGGAGGGGCTGCGGGCGGGCGGGAGCCGCGAGATCGAGGACCGGCACGCCTGGGAGCGGGCCCTGCGCTCCTCCGAGCCGCTGCACAACCTGCGGCTGCAGGGCCTGGACCTGCGCGAGCACCGGGACCTGCTGCTCGCCCGGGATGACCTGGGCGACATCGTCGTGCTCGGCGGCCATCTCGACGACGAGGTGGAGGACCACCTGCGCCGGCACGGTTCGATCGTCTTCCCCGGTGACCCCCGGGCCCCGGTGGATCCCTACCGGGCGCGGCTCTACACGCCCCAGGAGCTCTACGCCGGGCTGGACGACGCCGGCTACGACCACACCGTGGACGCGCGGGCCTACGCCTGGTCGCGGGACGCCGCCGTCTCGCACGACGCCTACGTCACGGCCCTGCGCGCCATCCACGACGACGCGATGTCGGACGCGCTCGCGGCCCTGGTCGCCGGACGGCAGGTGGTGGGGGTCATGGGCGGGCACGCGCTGCGCCGGGGCACCGAGGAGTTCGCCTCCGCGGCGGTCCTCGGCCACCGGCTGGCCTCCGCCGGCCTGCTCGTCGTCACCGGCGGCGGGCCGGGGGCGATGGAGGCCGCCAACCTGGGCGCCTGGGCGGGGGACGACGACGTGCTCGCGCACGCCCTGGCCGAGGTGGCCCGGGTGCCGGACTTCGCACCGGACATCGCGGCCTGGGTGGCACCGGCCCTGCGGCTGCGCCGGGAGACCCCGGTCGAGGGTCCGCACGGCCTGCGCAGCCTGGGGGTCCCGACCTGGTTCTACGGCCACGAACCGCCCAACGCCTTCGCCCAGCTGGTCGCCAAGTTCTTCTCCAACGCCGTGCGCGAGGACCTGCTGCTGGCCCACTCGCGTGCGGGGCTGGTGGTCCTGCCGGGAGCGGCGGGGACCGTCCAGGAGGTGTTCCAGGCCGCCACCCGCCTCTACTACGGCACCGACGCGGAGGAGGGGGGCCTGGCCCCGCTCGTCCTCGTGGGGCGCACCCACTGGACCGAGCACCTGCCCGTCTGGCCCCTGCTGCGGTCGCTGGGGCGCGGCCGGGCGATGGGGTCCGCGGTGCACCTGGTCGACACCGTCGACGAGGCGGTGCTGCGGGTCACCGCGGGGGGCGGCGACGCCGGATGACGCGGAGGCGGCTCCTGCGGCCCGGCCGCACCCCCGGGCCGCTCAGTCGGTGACCGCGGCGAGCTGTCCGCAGGCCCCGTCGATCTCCGAGCCCCGGGTGTCCCGGACGGTCGTCGGGATGCCGTGGGCCAGCAGCCGTTCGACGAACTGCTGCTCCACCCCCCGGCGGGAGGCGGTCCACTTCGAGCCCGGCGTGGGGTTCAGGGGGATCGGGTTGACGTGCACCCAGCCCCGTCCGCGGGCGTTGAGCTTCTCCCCGAGCAGGTCGGCGCGCCACGCGTGGTCGTTGATGTCCTTGATGAGCGCGTACTCGATGCTGACCCGGCGGCCGGTGGCGTCGAAGTAGCGCCGGGCGGCGTCGAGCGCCTCGTCGACCTTCCACCGGGTGTTGATCGGCACGAGCTCGTCGCGCAGCTCGTCGTCGGGGGCGTGCAGGCTGAGGGCGAGCGTGACCGGGATGCCCTCGCCGGCCAGCTTGTCGATGGCGGGGACCAGTCCGACGGTGGACATCGTGATGCCGCGCGCCGACATGCCCAGCCCGCCGGGAGCCGGATCCACCAGCCGGCGGATCGCGTCGACCGCACGTCGGTAGTTGGCCAGGGCCTCCCCCATCCCCATGAACACCACGTTGGAGACCCGCAGCGCCTGCTCGACGCTCTGCTCGGCGGACCCGTCGGAGCCCCCCTCCACCGCCGTGCCCGTGCCCAGCTCCCCGTGCCGCAGGGCGCGGGCCGCGGCGACCACCTGCTCGACGATCTCGGCCGTGGACAGGTTGCGGGTCAGGCCCTGCTGGCCCGTGGCGCAGAAGGGACAGTTCATGCCGCAGCCGGCCTGGCTGGAGATGCACATCGTCACCCGGCCGGGATAGCGCATGAGCACGGACTCGACCATGGCGCCGTCGTGCAGCCGGTGCACCTGCTTCAGCGTGGCCCCCTCGTCGGCCGACAGGGTGCGCACGGGGGTCAGCAGCGGCGGCAGGAGGGTGCCGACCAGCTCGGCCCGTCCGGCACCGGGCAGGTCGGTCATCCGCTCCGGGTCGGCGACGAGCCGCTCGAAGTAGTGCCGGGAGACCTGGTCGGCCCTGAACCCGGGGACGCCGAGCTCGGCGGCCCAGGCCTTGCGGCCGGCCAGGTCCAGGTCGGCGAGGTGCTGGGCGCCTTGCCGCGGCGCGGCGCGCTGAAGGTCAGCGTCCCGGGGGCGGGACGGGTGGCGGGGGTCGGCAGCTCGGTGGTCATCCCCACCATTGTCGCAGCAGTGCGGCTCAGACGAGCACGCGCAGCAGCGCCCAGCAGACCGGGGCGGTGACCAGCAGGGAGTCCAGCCGGTCCATGATGCCGCCGTGTCCGGGCAGCAGGTGGCCCATGTCCTTGATGCCCAGGTCGCGCTTGATCGAGGACTCGGCCAGGTCGCCGACGGTGGCGAAGGAGGCCGCGACCGCGCCCACGAGCAGCCCCGCCCACCAGGGCCCGCCCAGGAGGAGCACCACCGCGAGCATCCCGACGACCGCGCTGGTGGCGACCGACCCGGCGAAGCCCTCCCAGGACTTCTTCGGCGACAACGACGGGGCCATGGGGGTGCGTCCCTTGAGCACGCCCACGGCATACCCCCCGGTGTCGCTGGCGACGGTGACCAGGACGTAGGTGAGGATGCGCCCGGCCCCGTCCGGCTCGGCGAACATCAGCGCGGTCACGGCTGCCAGGACGGGGACGTAGGCCACGACGAAGACGCCACCGGCGATGTCGCGGACGGCGTCGTGGGGCGGGCCGACGGAACGCCAGAGCAGGACCAGGCAGGCGGCGGCGGCGAACCCCAGCGCCAGCCCGTCAGGGCCGGTCAGGTAGGCCAGCGGGACCAGCCCGGCGGCCAGCAGCATCGGCGGCAGGGGCGGGGTGATCCGTCCCTGCCGCAGGGCGTGGTCCAGCTCCCAGACGCCGATCGCCGCGACCAGGGTGACCAGCCCGACGAACGCCGGGGGGGAGAACAGCAGCAGGACGACGACGAGGGCGATCAGCCCCAGCCCGACGGCGGTGGCCGCGGGCAGGTTGCGGCCGGCGCGGCCGGGGGGCCGCTTCTCGCCCGTGGGGACGCGCGCGGTGGCTCGCGCCCGGTGGGCCCGCCGGGAGGACGGCGGACCGGGCTCCTGCGACGTCGTCGGTTCGGGGCTCACGGTGGGAAGGGTCGGGGCCGGCCGCTCAGACGTCGAGCAGCTCGGTCTCCTTGTGCTTGAGGATCTCGTCCACGGCGTCGACGTGCCGTCGGGTGAGCGTCTCCAGCTCCTTCTCGGCGCGGGTGCCCTCGTCCTCGCCGACCTCCCCGTCCTTGACGGCGCGGTCGATCGTGTCCTTGGCGTGGCGGCGCACGTGGCGCACGGAGACCTTGGCGTCCTCCCCCTTGGTGTGGGCCAGCTTGATGTACTCGCGGCGCCGCTCCTCGGTCAGCTGCGGCATGACGATGCGGATGGCGTTGCCGTCGTTGCCGGGGTTGGCCCCCAGGTCGGAGTCCCGCAGCGACTTCTCGATCGCCGACATCGCACTCTTGTCGTAGGGGGTGATCAGCAGCGTGCGGGCGTCCTGGACCGTGAACGAGGCCAGCTGCTGCAGGGGGGTCGGCGCGCCGTAGTAGTCCACCTCCAGCTTGGCGAACATCCCCGGGTGGGCCCGGCCGGTGCGGATCGAGGCCATGTCCTCGCGCGCCACCTCCAGCGCCTTGCCCATCTTCTCCTCGGCCTCCATGAGGGCCAGCTCGATGACCTCGGACATCCTGGGTACCGCTCCTTCGTCGTCTGGGTGGTTCGGGTCGTGTTGTGCGGGTGGTCCCGCCGGTCTCGCCGGCGCTCCCCGGCTCAGCCGGAGGTGACCATGGTGCCGATCCTCTCACCCGTGATCGCCCGGGTGATCGCGTCCTGGTCGTCCATGCCGAACACGAGCATCGGCAGCTCGTTGTCCATGCACAGGCTGAAGGCGGCCGCGTCGACGACCCGCAGGTTGCCGGAGAGGGCCTCGGAGAAGGTCAGCTCGTCCAGCTTGACCGCGTCCTCGTCGGTCCGCGGGTCGGCGGTGTAGACGCCGTCGACCCCGTGCTTGCTCATGAGGACCTGGTCGCACTTGATCTCCAGGGCACGCTGGGCCGAGACCGTGTCCGTGGAGAAGTAGGGCATCCCGGCACCCGCCCCGAAGATGACCACGCGCCCCTTCTCCAGGTGCCGGATGGCCTTGCGCGGGATGTAGGGCTCCGCGACCTGCCCCATGGTGATCGCGGTCTGCACCCGCGTGTCCACGCCCTCCTTCTCCAGGAAGTCCTGCAGCGCCAGGCAGTTCATGACCGTCCCCAGCATGCCCATGTAGTCGGCCCGGGCGCGTTCCATGCCCCGCTGCTGCAGCTGGGCCCCCCGGAAGAAGTTGCCGCCGCCCATGACGACCGCGATCTGGACGCCCGTGCGGTGGGCGGCCGCGATCTGCCGGGCGATCCCCTTGACCACGTCCGGGTCCAGTCCCACCGCGCCGCCGCCGAAGGCCTCGCCCGAGAGCTTCAGCAGCACCCGGCGCGCGGAGTGGTCCTCGTCGGTGGCGGCCGGGGAGGTCGGGGTCTGGACGGTCGCGGGCGCGGCGCTGGTCGGCATGCGGAGAACCTCCGGGGTATGCGGTGGGCGGTCGCTCGATCCTGCCACACCTGGACGGGCCGGCCCCACCTCGCCCGAAGGGCCCGGGGACCGGTCCGCGCCGGTGCTGGACGCACCACGGGCCCGCAGCCGTGCGGCTGCGGGCCCGTGGTGGGGGATGGGGGTGATCCTCAGACGCCGACCTTGAACCGGGCGAACCCGGTGACGGTGGCGCCGGCCTCCTGCGCCACCTGGGCGACGGACTTCTTGTTGTCCTTGGCGAACGCCTGGTCGAGCAGGACGTTCTCCTTGAAGAAGCCGTTCACGCGGCCCTCCACGATCTTGGGCAGCGCCTGCTCCGGCTTGCCCTCCTCGCGGGCCGTCTCCTCGGCGATGCGACGCTCCTTCTCGACCGTCTCGGCGTCGATCTCCTCGCGGGAGAGGACCGACGGCGAGAAGGCCGCGACGTGCATCGCGATGTCGCGGGCGACCTGCTCGTCGCCACCCGTGGCCGCCACCAGGACGCCGATCTGCGCGGGCAGGTCCGGGTTGGTCTTGTGCAGGTAGGAGACCACGTGGCCGCCGTCCTGCGCCTCGACCCGGGCCACCCGACGGACCTCGATCTTCTCGCCGATGGCCGCGTTGGCCTCGTCGAGGATGTCCTTGACCGTCCGGCCGTCCGTCTCCCAGGCCAGCAGGGCCTCGGCGTCGGCGGCACCGGCCGCCACGGCCTGGGCCAGGACGGTGTCGGCCAGCTCGCCGAACTTCTCGCCCTTGGCGACGAAGTCGGTCTCGCAGTTGACCTCGACGAGGGTGCCGACGCCTCCGTCGACGTGGACGCGCACCAGGCCGTTGGAGGCCGAACGGCCCTCCCGCTTGGTGACGCCCTTCAGACCCTTGACACGCAGGATCTCGGTGGCCTTGGCCCGGTCGCCCGAAGCCTCGTCGAGAGCCTTCTTGACGTCCATCATGCCGGCGCCGGTGGACTCGCGCAGCGCCTTGATGTCAGCGGCGGTGTAGTTCGCCATGAGTGCGGTTCGCTCCTTCTGGATGCGGGTGGCGGGGGTCAGGACTGGACGGACTCGTCGTCGGCCGCCGGCGACTGCTCGGCCACGGCCTCCTGGGCCTCGACCTGGACGGCCTCCGCCTCGTCCGTGGACCCACCGATGGCCTCGACCGGGCTCTCGACGGCGGGCGCCTCCTCGGTGGCCGCGGGGGCCTCCTCGGTGGCTGCGGGGGCGGCGTCGTCGGTGGCCGCGGGGGCCTCCTCGGTGGCCGCGGGGGCCTGCTCGCCCTCGGCGCCGGCCAGCAGCTCGCGCTCCCACTCGGCCATCGGCTCGGCCGCGGCGGTCTCCTCGGTGGAGCCCCCGCCGGAGCGCGACATCAGCCCGTCGGCGACGGCGTCGGCGACGACCCGGGTCAGCAGCGTGACGGACCGGATCGCGTCGTCGTTGCCGGGGATCTTGTAGTCGACCTCGTCGGGGTCGCAGTTGGTGTCGAGGATCGCGATGACGGGCAGGCCGAGCTTGCGCGCCTCGGTGACCGCCAGGTGCTCCTTCTTGGTGTCCACCACCCAGATGGCCGACGGGACCTTCTGCATGTCGCGGATGCCACCCAGGGTGCGCGCCAGCTTCTCGTACTCGCGGCGCATCATGAGGAGCTCCTTCTTCGTGCGACCGCTGCCGGCCACGTCGTCGAAGTCGATCTCCTCGAGCTCCTTGAGGCGGGTCAGCCGCTTGGACACCGTCTGGAAGTTGGTGAGCATGCCACCGAGCCAGCGGTGGTTCACGTAGGGCATGCCGACCCGGGTGGCCTGCTCGGCGACGGACTCCTGGGCCTGCTTCTTGGTGCCGACGAACAGGATCGTGCCGCCGTGGGCCACGGTCTGCTTGACGAAGTCGTAGGCCTCGTTGAGGTAGGTCAGCGACTGCTGCAGGTCGATGATGTAGATGCCGTTGCGCTCGGTCATGATGAAGCGCTTCATCTTGGGGTTCCAGCGACGGGTCTGGTGCCCGAAGTGGACGCCGCTCTCGAGGAGCTGGCGCATGGTGACGACGGCCATGCCGTGGTCTCGCTCTCAGTCGAAGGTGCAGTTGATGTCCTGGCCCGGGGACGTTCCCCACCCGTGCCGGACCTGCCGGGACGGGACCGCGGGGTGCGCCGCCGCTGTCGACCGTCACCGGTCCGTCGGCCGCGCCCGGGCGCGAATTCGTGTGGCGGCACCAACCGCGATGCGGGCAGAGCACACCACACGTGCTGCCCATGGTACGGCAGCCCGGGCGGCCGGCCCAATCCGCCCCGGGCGCGGCTACGGTGGGCCGATGACCTCGCCACTGGTGTCCCGGATGCGCCCCTTCGGCACGACGATCTTCGCGGAGATGACGCAGGCGGCGCTGCAGCACGACGCGGTGAACCTGGGACAGGGCTTCCCCGACACCGACGGCCCCGCGGAGATGCTCTCGATCGCGGCGGACGGACTGCGCACGGGGCTGAACCAGTACGCCCCGGCCCGCGGGCTGCCCGTGCTGCGCCAGGCCGTGGCCGCCCACCAGGAGCGCTTCTACGGCATACCGCTGGACCCAGACACCCAGGTCCTGGTGACGGTGGGCGCCACCGAGGGGATCGCCGCGGCCCTGCTCGCGCTCGTCGAGCCCGGCGACGAGGTGGTGGTCCTCGAACCCGCCTACGACTCCTACGAGGCCTGCGTGGCGCTGGCGGGCGGGGTTCGCCGCCCGGTCGCCCTGCGCTTCCCGGACCTGCACCTGGACCTGGACGCCGTCCGCGACGCCGTCGGCCCCCGCACCCGCGTCCTGCTGGTCAACACGCCGCACAACCCGACCGGCAAGGTCTTCTCCCCCGAGGAGCTCGAGGGCCTGGCCGCGATCGCCCGGGAGCACGACCTGTGGGTGGTCTCGGACGAGGTCTACGAGCACCTGGTCTTCGACGGCCGCCGGCACGTGCCGATCGCGACCCTGCCCGGGATGGCAGAGCGCACGCTGACGGTCTCCTCGGTGGGCAAGACCTTCTCCCTCACCGGGTGGAAGACGGGCTGGGTGACCGGCCCGGCGGAGGCGGTCGGCGCCGTCGCGGCGGTCAAGCAGTTCCTCACCTTCGTCGGGGTCACCCACCTCCAGCCGGCCGTCGCCCACGGGCTGGGTCTGCCCGCGGAGTTCTTCACCGGGTTCGCCTCCCGGCTGCAGGCCAAGCGGGACCTGCTGGTGGACGCTCTCGCGCAGGTCGGCGTACCCGTCGCTCCCAGCGAGGGGACCTACTTCGTGGTCGCCGACCTGTCCGGGCACGGCGTGCAGGACGCCGTGGACTTCTGCCGTCGGATGCCGGTGGAGCTCGGGGTCGTCGGGGTGCCGGTCTCCGTGTTCTGCAGCGACCCGGCGCCGGTGGCCTCGCTGGTCCGGTTCGCCTTCTGCAAGCGAGACGAGGTGCTCGAGGAGGCGGCGCGCCGCCTCCAGGTCCTCGGCCGGGGCTGAGACCCTCGGGGTATGACGTCCGCCGGCCGCCCCGGCCCGCCCGACCCCGACGGTGGCCCCGTGCCGCCGGCGGTCGTGGCCGGTCCTCGATGGCACCCCTCCCCCGGGCCGCGGGTCACCTCGTGGCTGGTGGACTGGGCCGTGGTCGGGGCCTGGCTCGGGGTGCTCACCCTGGTCGGCCTGCTCGTCCGCGGGTCGTGGAGCACCCCGCAGGCGTCCGCCCCGACGACGGGGACCCTGCTGCTCACCGACCTGCTGCTGACCCTCGGCACGGTCGTGCCCTACGTCCTCTACCTGGCCCTCGCCGAGAGCTCCCCGGCCCGGGCGACGCTGGGCAAGCGGGTCGGCCACCTGGTCGTCGCCGGCGAGCACGGCGGCCGGGCGGCCGCCGGGGCGGTCTGGGTGCGCAACCTCGTCAAGGCGTCCCCGTGGCAGCTGGCGCACCTGGGGGTGAGCCGAGCGGTCCTGGACCTGCAGCCGGGTGCGGCGATGGTCCTCGTGCTGCTGTCGCTCGTCCTCGTCGCCGCCTGCGCCGTGCCCTCCCTCGTGGGGGGGCGGGGGTTGCACGACCGGCTGGCCGGCACCCGGGTCGAGCGCGCCACCGGGGTCCCGGCGGCCCGGTCGTCGCAGGCGGAGGGCCGATGAGCGGGGCGGGGCCGTGCCGGACGCCGGTGGTGGAGGCGTTCGCCCAGCACCTGCGGATCGAGAAGGGACGCTCCGAGCACACCGTCCGGGCCTACCTGGGGGACCTGCGCGCCCTCGACGCCTTCCTGGGGGCACAGGGGCTCGAGCGGCTCGACGAGGTCCGCCTGGCCCACCTGCGGGCCTGGCTCGGATCCCTGGGGTCCGGTGGCGCCGCCCGGTCCTCGGTCTCCCGCCGCGCCGCGACGGCCCGGACCTTCTTCGCCTGGGCGCACCGCAGCGGCCGGATCGGCGCCGACCCCGCGGTGCGGCTCGTCGCACCCGGGCGCGACGCGTCCCTGCCCGGGGTGCTCCGGACCCAGCAGGCCGAGCAGCTGATGAGCCTGGCCGCGGTGGCCGCCGACGACGGCGACCCCGTCCACCTGCGCGACCGGGCCGCCCTGGAGCTGCTGTACGCGTCCGGCATGCGGGTCGGTGAGCTGACCGGTCTGGACGTGGACGACCTCGACCTGGCCGGCCGGACCGCGCGGGTCCTGGGCAAGGGGGCCAAGGAACGGATCGTCCCCTTCGGGGCCCCCGCCGCGGACGCGGTCGGGCAGTGGTTGCGCACGGGCCGGCCCCGGCTGGCCACGCCCGGGTCCGGCCCCGCCCTGTTCCTGGGTCGTCGTGGCCGGCGGGTCGACCAGCGGCAGGTGCGCGCGGCCCTGCACGACCTGATGGTCCATCTCCCGGACACCGCCAGCATGGGGCCCCACGGGCTGCGGCACAGCGCGGCGACCCACCTGCTCGAGGGCGGGGCGGACCTGCGGGCCGTGCAGGAGATCCTCGGCCACTCGAGCCTGGCGACGACCCAGATCTACACGCACGTGTCCATCGACCGCCTGCGCGCCGCCTACGAGCAGGCCCACCCCCGGGCCTGACGCCCCGCGCGCCGTGCCGGTCAGCCGCCGGACGCCGCCCGCGGCAGGAGCGTCAGCCGGACCTCCCCCAGCAGGAGGGAGGGATCGAGGTACTGGGCCTGCCCGCGGACCGCACCCAGGTGCAGGCAGTGCAGCAGCAGGCAGTGGCCACCGTCGTCGAGCACCCCGAGCCGTTGTCCGCGCGCCACGGCCGCGCCCTCGCGCACCCGCTCCGCGACCGGCTGGTAGGTGCTCCGCAGCCCCTCGTCGTGCGTGATGCTGACCACCCCCACCCCCGCGACCTCGCCGCTGAAGGTCACGACCCCGTCGTCGACCGCACGGACCGGTTCGTTCAGCACCCCGACGAGGTCGACCCCGCGGTGCCCGGCGAGCCAGCGACGGGCCGGCGGATCGAACGGCCGGGCGATCACCCGGAAGGAGTCCGTCGGCCACGTCCACGGCGGGGTGCGGACCGCCGGACGCGTCCCGGCGACGACGGCACCGTCCGCGGTGGCTCCTCCGGCCCCCCTGCCGACGGCAGCGTCGGCGGCGGAGCTCCCGACGGCGGCGACCCCCGGGTGCTGGGCGGTCCCGCCCGGCGCCGCCGTCAGCACGAGGAGGGCCGCGCACCAGGTGCGCCGAGCGCGCCGCCGGGGTCTCACCGCGGCCCCCGTCCGCGGCCGTCTGACCACCCGGTGGCGCCCGCCCGTCGCCAGCCGTCCAGGAGCTGCTCGGCCAGGCCCCGCTCCTCCAGCTCCCCCAGGGCCACCAGCACCTCTCCCAGACCGAGGCCGGAGCGCACCACGACCTCGTCGACGGTGGCCGAGGTGCGGGGGCGCAGCCACTGCCACACACGGCGCAGCTCGTCCGACAGGCCGTCCTCGGGCAGGACGTGGCCGCGCTTGCCCGGCGCAAGGTCGGCGCCGATCCGACCGACCAGCTCGGCCACCTCCTCGGCGTCCGTGACCAGGGTCGCCCCGGCCCGGATCTCCTCGTGGCATCCGGCCGACATGACGCTGGTGACGGGGCCGGGCACCGCCATGACGTGCCGGCCGAGCTCCCGGGCCTCCCTGACCGTCGTCCGCGCACCGGAGCGGAGCCCCGCCTCGACGACGACCGTCCCGACGGAGAGGGCGGCGATGAGGCGGTTGCGGGCGAGGAACCGCATCCGGGCGGGCGCACCGCCCGGCGGCGTCTCGCTGACGAGGGCGCCCCGTGCCCCGATCTGCGCGATGAGGTCGGCGTTGGCCCGCGGGTAGGGCACGTCGACCCCGCCCGCGAGCGCGGCGACCGTGGACCCGTCGGCGGACAGCGCGGCCCGGTGGGCGGCACCGTCGATGCCGTAGGCGGCCCCGGACACCACGGTGAAGCCCTTCTCCGCCAGCACGAAGGACAGGCGCAGGGCGGTCTCCTCGCCGTAGGCCGTGCTGGCCCTGGCCCCGACCACGGCGACGCTGCGGGCCCCCACCTCGTCCAGGCGCAACGGGCCACGCACCCACAGGCACCACGGGGGCGTGCGCAGCTGGTCCAGCTCGACCGGCCACTCATCGTCGCCGGGGACGAGCAGGCGGACCCCCAACGCCCGGCAGATCCGCTCCTCGTCCACGCCCGTCGCGCGGGGCAGGCGGGCCGCGAGCCGATCGAGCCCCACCCCGCCCGGGGCCCGGCCGTCCCGGAGGGCATGACCCACGAGGTCCACCACCCCCAGGTCGGCCACGAGCTCCTGGACCTTCTCGTCGTAGGGTTCGGCGGACCGGGCCAGGAGGACCCGGGCCCGTCGCTCGTCGAGCGGTGCCGGGACGTTCACGCTGCCCTCACCCCCTCGACGTCCCGCAGGTGCAGCGCATGCCGGACCTGGGCGTACCCGGGCCGCTCCAGGCCGGCGAGGTCGGCCAGCGTCCAGGAGACCCGCAGACAGCGGTCGAACCCGCGGAGCGTGAGCAGCCCACGGTCCAGCGCCTGGTCGAGGGGGCGGCGGTCCCCCACCGCGAGCCGCCACCTGCCGTCCCGCAGCAAGGAGCCCGGTGCCTGGGCGTTGACGGAGAAGACCTGACCGGCCCACCGCTCCTGCTGCCGTGCACGCGCCTCGCGGACCCGGGCGGCGACGGCTGCGGTCGGCTCGCCTGGTCCCGCGGCCAGGTCGGCCCGGGTCACCGCACCCAGGCCCACCTTCACGTCGACACGGTCCAGCAGCGGCCCCGAGAGGCGCGAGAAGTAGCCGGCCCTCCGTGCCGGCGGGCACGTGCACCGGCCGCCCGACGCGCCGCAGGGACAGGGATTGCACGCCAGGACCAGCTGGAAGCGGGCAGGCATCCGCACCTGGCGGTCCGCCCGCGCGACGACCACCTCCCCGGACTCCAGCGGCTGGCGGAGCGCGTCGAGGACGTCGCGACGGAACTCCGGAGCCTCGTCCAGGAAGAGGACGCCGCGGTGGGCTCGGGAGACGGCCCCCGGCCGGACGGTGCCGGAGCCACCCCCGACCACGGCGGCCATGGACGCGTTGTGGTGCGGAGCCACGAACGGTGGGCGGGCGAGGAGCCCACCCCCGGCGGGCAGGATGCCCAGGACCGAGTGGATGGCGGAGACGTCCAGGGCGTCCTGCGGGAGGAGCGGGGGCAGGATGCCTGGGAGCCGTTCGGCCAGCAGCGTCTTGCCCGCGCCGGGCGGGCCGACCATGAGCAGGTGGTGCCCGCCCGCAGCAGCCACCTCCAGGGCGGCCCGGGCGTGCCCCTGTCCGGCCACGTCGGCCAGGTCGGGCGGCCGGTGCTGGTCCACCGGCACCGGGCCGGGTCGCGGGAGGTCGGCGACCTGCCCGGCCGCCCGCGCGGCATAGTGGCGGACCACGTCCTGCAGCGTGCGCACCGCACGAACCTCGACCCCGGAGACCAACGAGGCCTCCCGGGCGTTCTCGACCGGCACGAGCACCTCCCGGACACCGGTCGCCGCCGCCGCGACCACCATGGGGAGCACCCCCGGGACCGGCCGGACGGTCCCGTCCAGCCCGATCTCCCCCAGGTGGGCCACCGGGTGGACGAGCGCGGTGGGGACGTGCTCCTGGGCGGCGAGCAGGGCGGCGGCGATGGCCAGGTCGAGGCCGCTGCCGACCTTGGGCACCCCGGCCGGGGAGAGGTTGATGGTCCACCGGCGCATCGGCAGCTCCAGACGCAGGCTGCGGAAGGCCGCCCTGATCCGGTCCGGGGCCTGGCGGCAGGCGCTGTCCGGCCGGCCGCTCATGACGAACGTGGGCAGCCCGTCGGCCCCGTGGGCCTCCACGGTGACCAGCTGGCCCTCGACACCGGACAGGGTCGTGCCGCAGGTGCGCGCCATGCTCATCAGGCCACCGCCCGCAGGTGTTCGAGACGGATCGGTCCCGCGGTGGGTGCCAGGATCCCGATGAGGTCGATCCGGAACGCGGCCGACCGCTCCTCGTGCGCGGCCAGCCAGGCCCACGCGAGCCGCCGGAGCCGTCGGGCCTTGGCGGCGTCGACCGCCTCGAGCGGACTCCCGAAGCGGGCCGTGCGACGGGTCTTGACCTCGCAGAACACCAGCTCGCCGTGCTCGTCCCGGGCGACCAGGTCCAGCTCACCGTGCCGGCACCGCCAGTTGTGGTCGACCACCTGCCAGCCGAGGGCCTCGAGGTGGCCCCGGGCGAGCTGCTCCCCGTCGTCCCCGACCTGCCGGGCCTCGCGCCACGGCATACCCCCACCGGACATGTCCCCTCCTCGGTCCACCACCCCGCCCCGTCCCTCGGGGCGGCGTGCCGTCAGTCAACGGGGAGGCGGGACCCGCCGGCCAGCGGACCGGCGCAGGCTGTGGACGCCCCCGTGCCCACCCCTGAGGATGTGGAGGGGTGGTGGCGCGACGGGCTAGCGGCCGAAGGGCGGTTCCTTGGGGATCTCCAGGTCGGACTTGGACAGTTCCTCAACGTTGACGTCCTTGAACGTGATGACCCGCGCCTGCTTGACGAAGCGGGCCGGTCGGTAGACGTCCCACACCCAGGCGTCGGCCATCGTCACCTCGAACCAGGTCTCGCCCCCGCCGGTGCGCACCTGCACGTCCACCTCGTTGGCCAGGTAGAACCGCCGCTCGGTCTCCACGACGTGGGAGAACAGCCCGACCACGTCACGGTACTCGCGGTAGAGGGCCAGCTCCATGTCGGTCTCGTACTTCTCCAGGTCCTCCGCGCTCACGGCGCACTCCCTTCGTCCAGGTCTCCACCGGTCAACCGCCAGCTGCGGCGGTGGTACGCGCACGGCCCCAGTGCGCGCAGCGCCTGCTGGTGGTCCGGCGCGGCGTAGCCCTTGTTGTGGTGCCACCCGTAGACGGGGTGCTCGGCGGCCATCTCCACCATCATCGCGTCCCGGGCGACCTTGGCCAGCACCGACGCCGCCGCCACCGAGGAGCACCGCAGGTCTGCCTTGATCATCGTGCGCACCGGTGGCCCCTCCTGCCCCCCGTCGAGCAGACCGAGCAGGCCCTCCCGACCGGGGTCGGAGAGCCAGTCGTGGTTGCCGTCCAGGAGCACCAGGTCGACGCGCGTCGACAGCTGGGCGAGGGCACGCTCGCCGGCCAGCCGCAGCGCCACCATGATGCCCACGGCGTCGATCTCGTCGGCGGACGCGTGTCCCACGCCCCAGTCCACGCACCAGCGGCGGATGGCGGGGACGAGCCGTTCCCGGACCGCCGGGGCGAGAAGCTTGGAGTCGCGCACCCCCGTCGGAGCACTGCGGCACCCCGGGTCGACCGCCACGACCCCGACCGTGACCGGACCCGCCAGGGCGCCCCGCCCCACCTCGTCCATGCCCGCGAGCACCGCGTACCCCTCTCGGTGCAGCGCCCGTTCCACGCGCAGGCTCGGACGCCCGGAGGGGCCGCCCGCAGGGCGGGGACGGGCCGTCGTGGAGGTCATCGCGCCTCCGGCGCCGGGACGTCGGCGTAGGTGTCGGGGACGCTGAACCAGGTGGCGTGGTCGAAGGGGTAGAGCAGGACGAAGGCCTGGCCGACCACGTTGTCCGTGGGGACCGAGCCCTGCCCGTCCCCCCCGTCGTGGGCACGGGAGTCCCGGGAGTTGGAGCGGTGGTCGCCCATCAGCCACACGTGGTCCGCGGGCACCGTGACCTGGAACGGGGTGGTGCTGGGGACGTCCCCGGGGAAGAGGTAGTCCTCCTCGAGCGGAGAACCGTTGACGGTGACCCGGCCCTGGGCGTCGCAGCAGACCACCTCGTCACCGGCGGTCCCCACCACCCGCTTGATGAGGTGGTTCCCCTCGTCGGCGGGGGCGACACCCACGAATCGGAGCACGTCCATGACGCCCTCGACGACCGGCCCACGGTCGGTGCGCGGCATCGGACCCAGCCATCCCCCCGGGTCCTCGAAGACGACGATGTCCCCACGCTCCACGGCCATCGGGCCCGCCTGGATCTTGCTCACCATCACCCGGTCGCCGACCGCGAGCGTGTCCTCCATGCTGCCGGAGGGGATGTAGAAGGCCTGCGCGAGGAAGGTCTTGACCACGAACGAGATGACCAGCGCCGTCACCGCGATGAGGACGATCTCGCGCACCGCGTGCCAGAAGCCTCCGGTGCGCGGCGGGCGTGCCTCGCCGGCGTGCGGGTGCGCGTCGTGGCTGGTGCGGTCGCTCACCTGCGTCGTCCTGTCTCTTCGGCTGGGATGTCCCCGGGTCCCGGTCGCACCGGGTCGGCGGCGCCGCGACGACCCTAACGCGCCGGGCTGGGAGTGCACCGATCCCCCGCCGGTCAGCTGCCGACGGGGGATCGTGGAGGTGGTGCGGGCCGGTCAGGCCTGGGTGCCGGCCCCGCCGGCGGCAGCCTTGGCGGACGCCTTCGCGGGCGTGGACTCGCGGCGCTCGCGGATCTTGGCGGCCTTCCCGCGCAGGTCGCGCAGGTAGTAGAGCTTGGCGCGACGGACGGCACCGCGGGTGACGACCTCGACCTTCTCCACGTTCGGGGAGTGCAGGGGGAAGGTGCGCTCCACCCCGACCCCGAAGGACACCTTGCGCACGGTGTAGGTCTCGCCCACGCCGGAGCCGTGCCGGCGGATCACGACACCCTTGAAGACCTGGATGCGGGAGCGGGTGCCCTCGATGACCCTGACGTGGACGTTGATGGTGTCACCGGCGCGGAAGGCCGGGATGTCGTCCCGCAGGCTGGCGGCGTTGACGTCGTCGAGCTGGTGCATGGTGGTGTCTCCTGCTGCTCATGACCGCCACAGGTCGGTCACGGCACTCTGGTCCCGCGGGCGGTGACCCGGGCAGGACGGTGTCGGTGGTTGTCGCGCGGTCCGGATCCCCCGCGCAGCTCCCCCTGTGGCAGGGGCACGGGGCTCAGGCGAACCGGGACCGGGACGCAAGGGACCAGTCTGCCAGAGGCCCGCCCGGGCGTCCAAGTCCGTGCCGGGCGGCCTACGATCGGCCCGTGCCCGTCCTGACGCTCCTCACCGACCCCTCCCGCGCGGACCTGCCGCCCACGGTGACGGAGGGTCTGCCCCGGTCGTGGGGTCCGGGACGGGCGCGGTGGCTCTCTCCCGGGGTCGCCGTGCAGCTCCCCCTGGCCGGGCCGGTCCGCAGGGACGAGGAGGAGGAGCTGCGCGCGCTGTGGTCCGCACGCGGCGTGGACGCCGTGGTGCAGCCGCAGGTTAGCCGGCGCCGGGTGCTCCTCGCGGACATGGACTCCACGATCGTGCAGCAGGAGTGCATCGACGAGCTGGCGGCGCACGCCGGGGTCGGCGCCGAGGTCGCCGCCATCACCGCGGCCGCGATGAACGGCGAGCTGGACTTCGCCCAGGCGCTGCGGGCCAGGGTCGGGCTGCTGGCCGGTCTGCCGACCTCGGTCGTGGACACCGTGCTGGCCGAACGGATCACCCTGACCCCGGGAGCGGACCAGCTCGTGGCCACCATGCGGGCCCACGGTGCCCGGACCGCGCTCGTCTCGGGGGGCTTCCTGCCGTTCACCGCGGCCGTCGCCGCCCGGGTGGGCTTCCACGAGCACCGGGCCAACGTCCTGCAGGAGGAGGACGGCGTCTTCACCGGGACGGTGCTCGAGCCGATCGTCGGACGGGAGGCCAAGGTGGCGGCGCTGACGGAGATCACGGCCTCGCTGGGGCTCACGCCCCGGGACGCGATCGCGGTCGGGGACGGGGCCAACGACCTGGGCATGCTCCGGTTGGCCGGCACCGGCGTGGCGCTCCACGCCAAACCGGTCGTGGCCGAGCAGTGCGACGTCCGGGTCGACCACGGCGACCTCACCGCCCTGCTCTACCTGCAGGGCTACTCCGACGAGGAGATCGTCGGCGGCTGACCCCGGGTGGGCCCCGGTGGGTCGAGCATGTCCGGACGTCGTTGCGCGGTGCGCTCCAGCCGCTGCTCGTGGCGCCACCGGGCGATCTGGCCGTGGTGGCCCGAGAGCAGGACCGGGGGCACCTCGCGCCCCCGCCACACGGGGGGCTTGGTGTAGACCGGGTACTCCAGCAGACCGTCCTCGTGCGACTCCTCCACGAGGGAGGCCTCGTTGCCCACGACGCCGGGCACGAGACGGACCACCGCCTCGGTCATCGCGAGCACGGCCACCTCCCCCCCGTTGAGCACGTAGTCGCCCAGGCTGAGCACCGACAGCGGATAGCGCCCGGCGAACTCCTCGTAGACCCGTTCGTCGATGCCCTCGTAGCGGCCGCAGGCGAAGACGAGCCAGTCCTCCCCCAGGGCCATCCGCCGTGCCGTGGCCTGGGTGAAGACCTCACCTCCAGGGCCGGGGACGACGATCCGCGGTGTCCGGCCCGGCGCGCTGGAGCAGACCTCGTCCAGCGCCTCCCCCCACGGCTCGGGACGCATGACCATCCCGGCGCCGCCGCCGTAGGGGGTGTCGTCGACCGTGCGGTGCCGGTCGTGGGTCCAGTCGCGCAGGTCGTGCACGTGCACCTCCAGGAGCCCCTGGCGCCGGGCCCGCCCGAGGAGGGACAGGTCGAGGGGTGCGAGGTACTCCGGGAAGATCGTCACCACGTCGATCCGCAGCGTCACGGCTCCTCCCCCAGCTCGAGCAGGCCCGGGGGCGGATCGACGACGACCCGCCCCGCCTCCTCGTCGACCTCGGGGACCAGCTCCTCCACGAAGGGCACCAGCACGCGGCCGCGCGGGGTGTCCACCTCGAGGAGGTCCTGGACCGGACGCAGGTGCAGGGCGGCCACCCGGCCGAGCAGGGTGCCGTCGGGCAGGACCACCTCCAGGCCGACCAGCTCCTCCTCCCGCCACGCGTCGTCCTGCGCCTCGTCGGAGTCCTCGTCGTCCACGAGCAGACGGGTGCCGCGGAGCGTCTCGGCGGCGGTGCGGTCGGCGTGACCCTCGAACCCCAGCAGGTAGGTCCCCTGGTGCACCCGCACGGTCCGCAGCCGCAGCGGTCCTGCCGACGGAGGGTCGGTGCGGAACTCGGCGCCCGGCACGAACCGGCGCTCGGGCTCGTCGGTGTGCACCTGCACGGTCACCTCCCCCCGCAGGCCGTGGGGCCTGCCGATGCGTGCGGCGACGAGCTCGTGCCGGTCCTGCGCCATGGCAACCTCCGGTGGTGGGTGAACTGCAGGGTATGGGGTGGGCGCCGACGCAGAACGGCCCGCCGGGCGCGGGTGCGCCGGGCGGGCCGTGCTGTGCGGGGTGCGGCTCAGCGCTGGCGGTCGGTGTCCACGATGTCGACGCGGACCTTCTGACCGCCGGCGAGGGCACCCACGACCGTGCGCAGGGCGCTGGCCGTACGGCCACGACGGCCGATGACCCGCCCGAGGTCCTCGGGGTGCACCCGGACCTCGAGGATGTCTCCCTGGCGGGCGTTCTTGGACCGCACGGTGACGTCGCCGTCGTGGTCCACGATGCCCTTGACCAGGTGCTCCAGGGCCTCCTCCAGCACGGTCAGGCCTGCTCGGTCTGCTCGGCCGCCGTCTCGTCGGTGCCGGGCGCGTCCGCGTCCGCGTCGACGGACCCGTCGCTGGACGCGGCGGAGGAGTCGGTGTCGGCGGCAGGCGCGGTCTCGGCCTCGGGCTTTTCGGCCTCGGGCTTCTCGGCCTTGGGCTCCTCGGCCTTCTTGCTCCGGCGCTTGGTGGCCGGGGCGTCGGCGTCGTCCTGGTCGGCTGCGGCCAGGGCGGCCTCGTACAACGACTTCTTGTCCGGCCGGGGCTCCTTGACCTTCAGGGTGCCCTCGGCGCCGGGCTCGCCCTTGAACTTCTGCCAGTCACCGGTCACCTTGAGCAGCGCGGCGACCTGCTCCGTCGGCTGTGCGCCGACGCCGAGCCAGTACTGCACGCGCTCGGTGTCGATGTCGATGAGCGACGGCTCCTCGGTGGGGTGGTACTTGCCGATCTCCTCGATCGCCCGGCCGTCGCGCTTGGTGCGCGAGTCCATGACGACGACACGGTAGTACGGTGCACGGATCTTGCCCATGCGCTTCAGGCGAATCTTGACAGCCACGTGTGCGGTGTCTCCTCATTCTTGGTCTGTGCGAGGGCCCTGCGTTCCACGTGGGGAACACGCGCGGCGCGGGGCCTGCTGATGGACGCATCCGGGCACGGAGAGAGGGGCCGCGCCAGATGAGTACCCCGACATTGTGCCAGAGACTCGGGGGCACCCGCCAAACGGCGGTACCGGCCGGGCCGGGCAGCGCTCAGGTCCGGTCCTCGGCGTGGTCGGCCACGAACTCCAGCACCTCGGTGTCGTCGACGCCGGGGAAGACCCCGGGCGGCATGACGGCGAGCAGGTGCGAGTGGGCCCGGGCGCTGGGCCACACGCGACCGGCCCACTGCCGCTGCAGCTCGGCCGGCGGCTGGCTGCAGCAC
>DATISK010000064.1:0-2895 GCA_035581545.1 Ornithinimicrobium sp.
GGGAGCGCAGGTCGACGTCGGGCAGCGGCTGTCCGGCCCTCAGCTCGGCGATGCGGCGGACCAGACCGGCCCCGGCCAGGTGGGAGGGGGCCTCGAACCACGCGACGGCGCCGCGGCCCAGCACGCGCCAGTCCGCCACGCCGTCCGCCTGCTGGAACTCCCGGCCGGTGAGGGGCGGGTCCTGAGCGCTCATGCCGGTCACGATCCCACCGACGGGGATCGCGGACAAGGGTCTCAGCCGGTGGCGCCGGGGGCCGCGCCGACCGTCGTGCTCGCGCCGACCGTCGTGCTCGCGCCGGCCTCCGTGCTCGCGCTCTCCATGCCCCACGCCTCGGCCAGCAGGCGGAACGAGCGCCGACGCATCTGCGGGTCGTGGGTGTAGGTCGTCACGATCAGCTCGTCCAGGTCGTGCGCCGCCGCGAACTCCTCCAGCTGCGGCACCACCGTCTCCGGCGTGCCGACCATCCGCACCGCCTGGTGCGCCTGGGCCAGCGGCATCAGCTGCGCCGGGACGACCTCGGCCAGGTCGTGGACCGGCGGGTCGATCGGCGCCGGCTGGCCGCTGCGGATGCGGATGGCCATCAGCTGGGCGGAGGTGAAGAGGAAGTCGGCCTCCTCCTGGGTCGGCGCGACGAGCACGTTGACGCCGGCCATCGTCGTCGGCCGGTCCACCTGGGCGGTCTCGGCGTCGGGGTTGAACCGGTCGCGGTAGACCAGGAACGCCTCCCGGATCTGGTCGGGCGCGAAGTGCGAGGCGAAGCTGAACGGCAGCCCCAGCGCCGCCGCCACCTGCGCGCCGCCGGTCGAGGAGCCGAGCATCCACAGCGGCACGTGCGTGCCCTCCCCGGGGATCGCCCGCACCCGCGCGTCCGGCCGCGGGTCGCCCAGGTAGTCCTGCAGCCCCATGACGTCGGCGGCGAAGTCGTTGAGCTGGCCGCTGCCGCGGGCCAGCGCCGCCGCGGTCATCGGATCGGTGCCCGGCGCGCGGCCCAGGCCCAGGTCGAAGCGGTCGCCGTAGAGGGTGGCGAGGGTGCCGTAGTACTCCGCGACCATCAGCGGGGAGTGGTTGGGCAGCATGACGCCGCCGGAACCCAGCCGGATCCGCTCGGTGTGCTGGGCCAGGTGCCCCAGGATCAGCGCGGTCGCCGAGGCCATGAACGCCTCGGACCCGTGGTGCTCGGCCACCCACAGCCGCCGGTAGCCCAGCCGGTCCACCTCCTGCGCCAGCTGCGTGGAGGCCTCCAGCGCGTCCCGCGGGGTCATCCCCTGCGACCGGGGGGCGAGCTCGAGGACGGACAGGGGGACACGACGCTGCGAGGTGGGCATGGTGGCGACAACGACGCGACCGCCCCAGGTATGCCGTGGTGCGGGCGGGAACGTCCCGGTGCGATGGTCTGGGGAGGGGGAGGGGAGGCGCTCGGTCCGGTCAGAGCGGCTGCAGCAGCAGGTCGTGCATCTCGCGCACGGCGCGCCGCTCCCGGCGGGCGGCGGCCGCGACCACCCAGCGCAGCGGCATACCCGGGTGGAGCAGCTCCTGCCCGAGCCGGGCGACCCGCCGGTCCTTCTCCGCGACCAGCGCGCGGCCCCCGTCGCCGGCCTCGACGAGCAGCTCGGCGAAGTCCCACGCCCGGCGCCGCGCGTGCCCGATCGACCAGGCGGAGAGGCACTCGTCGTAGCGGCACGCCACCCGGTCGACCACCGCCGTCCACGGGGACACCCTGGCCAGACCCTCCTGCATCCGGTCGACCATCGCCGCGAGCACGTCGGAGATCCGCTCGAAGTCGTCACGCAGGTCGGCGATCGGCCGGCCCTGCTGGACCGTGGCCGCGGCGATCCCCAGGTCGAGGTTGATGTGGGCGTTCATCCCGGCGAGCAGGTGCTGGAGCGCCAGGGTCCCGCGGGCGGGCGCCTCGAAGGTGACCGCCCACGACGCCGCGACCGGACGGCCGAGGGCGTGGTCGGCGACGGCGTCGAGGTAGAGCCGGGCGAACTCGACGTCGAAGCGCTCCATCCGCTCGCCGTCGTCGAACTCCCCGGCGTGGATCCCGTCGCGCACCCGCACCGTCACGGCCCGGTAGACGCAGGCGAAGACCCCGCGGGGGTCGTGCGTGCGCAGGGCCCGCTCGAGGATCCTGTCCATGCCGGCGACGGCGTCGTCGATGGAGTCCATGGGTGAGTATGGCGCGGGACGCGCACCGCACGCGCGGACGCGGGCGACGCGACCGACGCAGCGACGGACGTCTCGTTGGTCACACCGGGGGGTCTTTTCCGTCCGGGTCCCTGGCGTGTCCCCGGCCCGCGGCGGAGGATGGGGGTATGGGGGCAACGGTGCCCCCGGATCAGGAGAAGGGCCATGACCAGGGAGCTGACGCGCACGACCAACCCGCTCACCGAGATGCTGGACTGGTTGGACCTCGGTGGACCCAGGGGACGGCGGGGGGTGGGGCTGGCGCCGTACGTGCGGGTCGAGGACTACGTCGAGGACGGCAGCTACGTCCTGCGGGCCGAGGTCCCCGGGCTCGACCCGGACGAGGACGTCTCGGTGACGGTGCAGGGCGACCTGCTGACCATCAGCGGCGAGCGCCGGGAGGAGACCAAGGAGCGCCACCACCAGGAGTTCCACTACGGGTCGTTCCGGCGCACCGTGAGCCTTCCCCCGGGGGCCGACCCCGAGGCGGTCGAGGCGTCCTACACCGACGGCGTGCTCGAGGTGCGGGTGCCGATGGGCAGCGAGGAGACCGGTGCCAGGACCGTGCCGGTGACGCGCTCATGAGGGCCCGACCAGGTGCCAGGATCGTCCTGGCGGCGACCCACGTCGGCGAGCAGACCCGCGACGGGACGGTCGTCGAGGTGCGCGGAGCCGCCGGCGGCCCGCCGTTCGTCGTGGAGTGGTCC
>DATISK010000065.1:0-8930 GCA_035581545.1 Ornithinimicrobium sp.
CGGCACCCGGACCCTCCGCCCCGTCGGCCGCACCGGCGAGCACGCCTCCGGCGTCGCCGAGCGGGCGCCACCGCGCCCCTGCCCCCACCGGGGACCCCGAGCACACCGACGCCCCCAAGGCCCCGAGCAACCCCGACTTCCGGTGAGCGCACCGGGGGTCGAGGCCACCGTCGAGCAGGTCATCCGCCAACGGATCGGCGACGCGCTCGGAGGCTGGTACGGCTCGCTGGAGACCGCGCTGCCCACGGTGGCCTTCGTGGTCACCTGGCTGGTCGTGGACGAGGTCCGCACGGCCGTGTGGGCCGCGGCCGCGGTGCTGCTGCTCCTCGGGGGCATCCGGCTCATGGTCGGCGGCTCGTGGCGCTTCCTGGCCTCCGCGGTCCTCGCCACGGCCCTGGCGGCGTTCTTCGCCCTGCGCTCCGGGCAGGCGCAGGACGCCTTCCTGCCCGGGATCCTCCTCAGCGGTGCCTACCTCGTCGGGTCGGTCGTCTCGATCCTGGTGCGCTGGCCCCTGGTCGGCTTCGTCGTCGGGATCGGCGACCCGGACTACGCCCAGGACCCCACCGCCTGGCGGCGCGACCGCGGGCTGGTGCGGGTGGCCGCCCGCCTGACCTGGGTGCTCGTGGCGCTCTTCGCCCTGCGGGTGGCCGTCATGCTGCCGCTCTACCTGGCCGGCGAGGTCGCCCTGCTGGGGGTGGCCAAGATCGCCCTGGGATGGCCGGCCTACCTCCTCGCGATCGTCGTCATGGGCTGGTTGCTCGCCACCGGCCGGACCCCCCGGGCGGACGACGACGCCGGTGCCACCCGCGCGCCCGGGGCGGTGCCGTGAGCGCGGGGGAGACGGCGGGGGCGGGCACCGAGGACCGGGCGGCCGGCCTGGGGGTCGGTGACGTCGTGGTCGTCGACGTCGGCCCGGTCGCGCACGGTGGTCACTGCGTCGCCCGCCACGAGGGCCAGGTCGTCTTCGTCCGGCACACCCTGCCGGGGGAGCGGGTCCGGGTGCGGGTGACCGGGCTGGGGCCGCGCGGGCGGTTCGTCCACGCCGACGTGGCCGAGGTCCTCGAGGCCTCGCCGCACCGGGTGGTCCCGCCGTGCCCCTACTCGGGCCCGGGCCGGTGCGGGGGCTGCGACCTGCAGCACGTCGACCTCGCCGAGCAACGTCGGCTCAAGGCCGCCGTCGTGCGCGAGCAGCTGGCCCGGCTCGGCGGCATCGAGGACGTGGAGGTCGTCTGCGAGGCGCTCCCGGGCGACGAGGACGGCCTGCGCTGGCGCACCCGGGTCGAGTTCGCCGTCGGACCCGACGGCGTCGGCCTGCGCCGGCACCGCTCGCACGAGGTCCTGCCGCTGGACGACTGCCTCATCGCCCACGCCGACGTGGTGGGCACGGGGGTGCTCGGCCGGGCGGCGCCCGCGGGCGTCACGGCGCTGGACGTGGTCGCACCGTCCCTCGGCGACCCGGTCGTCGTGCCGCTCACCGGCGGCACCGCCGGGGAGGACCGCTCCAGGGGTCGAGGGGCGGACGGCCGCCCCGGGCGGTCCCGGGGAGGGCGGGGGCGACGGGCGCCCCATACCCCCGCCCGCCCGGAGGGGCCGGTGCCCACGGTGCAGGAGCAGGTGGGCGTGGACCGCTACTCGCTCTCGGCGCGCGGCTTCTGGCAGGTGCACCCGGGCGCGGCCGCCGCCTTCGTCGAGCAGGTGCTGACCTGGCTGGACCCGCACCCGGGGGAGAGCGCGCTGGACCTCTACGCCGGCGTCGGGCTCTTCGCGCGGCCGCTGGCCGACCGGGTCGGCCCGCACGGGTGGGTGCTGGCCGTCGAGGCCGACCGGGGTGCGGCGGAGTCCGCGACCGCCAACCTGGGCGACCGGCCGTGGGCGAGCGTCCTGGCCTCGCCGACCGAGCGGGCGGTCGGCGACCTCGTCGCCGCGGAGGAGCGGGCGGACCTGGTCGTGCTGGACCCGCCCCGGTCGGGTGCCGGTGCGCAGGTGGTCCGGGGGATCGCCGCGCTGCGGCCGCGCGCGGTCGTCTACGTGGCCTGCGACCCCGCCGCGCTGGCCCGCGACCTGCGGACCGCGGCCGAGGAGGGGCTGGACCTGGTCGACCTGCGCGTCCTCGACGCCTTCCCCATGACCCACCACGTGGAGACCCTCGCGCTGCTCCGGCCCCGGTCCGCCTGACGGGCCCCGGCGGCATGCGGCAGGATGGGGCACGGACGGTGGGCGTGTCGAGGTTTGCCCGCGCCACGGCCTGTGAGATATCTTGACGTCAAGATAAATAGCCGCCGAGCGAAGGAGCGAGACGTTGAGCACGAACCCGAACAGCTTCGGTGCCAAGGGCACCCTCGAGGTCGGTGACCAGAGCTACGAGATCTTCCGTCTCGGCGGGCTCGAGGGCTCCGAGACGCTGCCCTACTCCCTGAAGGTGCTGCTGGAGAACCTGCTGCGCCCCGAGGACGGCAAGAACATCACCGCCGACCACATCACCGCGGTGGCCGGCTGGGACCAGGACGCCGAGCCGGACACCGAGATCCAGTTCACCCCGGCGCGGGTCATCATGCAGGACTTCACCGGCGTCCCCTGCATCGTCGACCTGGCCACCAGGCGCGAGGCCATGGGCGACCTCGGCGGTGACCCGACCAAGATCAACCCGTTGGCCCCCGCCGAGCTGGTCATCGACCACTCGGTCATCATCGACGTCTTCGGGCGCTCGGACGCCTTCGAGCGCAACGTGGAGATCGAGTACCAGCGCAACGGCGAGCGCTACCAGTTCCTGCGCTGGGGCCAGACCGCCTTCGAGGACTTCAAGGTCGTCCCCCCGGGCACCGGCATCGTGCACCAGGTCAACATCGAGCACCTGGCCCGCACGGTCATGACGCGCGAGGTGGGCGGGGTGCTGCAGGCCTACCCCGACACCTGCGTGGGCACCGACTCGCACACGACGATGGTCAACGGCCTGGGGGTCCTGGGGTGGGGCGTCGGCGGCATCGAGGCCGAGGCCGCGATGCTCGGCCAGCCGGTGTCCATGCTCATCCCGCGCGTGGTCGGCTTCAAGCTCTCCGGGTCCATCCCGGCCGGCGCCACCGCCACCGACGTCGTGCTGACGATCACCGAGATGCTCCGGGACCACGGTGTGGTGGGCAAGTTCGTGGAGTTCTACGGCGACGGGGTCGCGGCCGTGCCGCTGGCCAACCGGGCCACCATCGGCAACATGAGCCCCGAGTTCGGCTCGACCTGCGCGATCTTCCCGATCGACGAGGTCACGATGGAGTACCTGCGCCTCACCGGGCGCTCCGACGAGCAGGTCGCCCTGGTGGAGGCCTACGCCAAGGAGCAGGGGATGTGGCACGACCCCAGCGGCAACGCCGAGCCCCGCTACAGCGAGCGACTCGAGCTGGACCTGTCCACGGTCGTGCCCTCGATCGCCGGCCCCAAGCGTCCGCAGGACCGGATCGAGCTGTCCCGGGCCAAGGAGCAGTTCGGCGCCGACCTGCAGAACTACGCCGACGGCGGCGAGTCCATCTCCAGCGACGTGGACCGGGAGCTGGAGAGCACCTTCCCCGCCTCCGACGCGCCCTCGCACGACGCCCGCGACGACGACCACGGCAACGGGCACCCGCACCACGCGGCCCCCGCGGCGGCGGGCGTGCAGCGCGCGAGCAACCCGGTGGAGATCACCGTGGACGGCGAGCAGGCGACGGTCGACCACGGCCACGTGGCGATCGCGTCCATCACCTCCTGCACCAACACCTCCAACCCCTCGGTGATGATGGCCTCGGCCATGCTCGCCAAGAACGCCGTCGAGAAGGGCCTCACGGTCCCGCCGTGGGTCAAGACCTCGATGGCTCCCGGGTCGAAGGTCGTCACCGGTTACTTCGAGGCGGCCGGCATGTGGCCCTACCTGGAGGCGCTGGGCTTCCACCTGGTCGGCTACGGCTGCACCACCTGCATCGGCAACTCCGGTCCGATCATCGACGAGGTGTCCGCCGCGGTGAACGAGAACGACCTGGCGGTCGTCTCGGTCCTGTCGGGCAACCGCAACTTCGAGGGGCGGATCAACCCGGACGTGAAGATGAACTACCTGGCGTCCCCGCCGCTGGTCATCGCCTACGCCCTGGCCGGCACGATGGACTTCGACTTCGAGAACGAGGCCCTGGGGCAGGACAAGGAGGGCGACGACGTCTTCCTGCGTGACATCTGGCCCGCCCCGGAGGACGTCGAGGCCACGATCGCGACGTCGATCAGCCGCGACATGTTCACCGAGGACTACGCCGACGTCTTCGCCGGGGACGAGCGGTGGCGCTCCTTGCCCACCCCCGACGGGGACACCTTCGCCTGGGACGACGGGTCGACCTACGTGCGCAAGCCCCCGTACTTCGACGGGATGCAGGCGCAGCCCGAGCCGGTGGAGGACATCAGCGGCGCCCGGGTGCTGGCCAAGCTGGGCGACTCGGTCACCACCGACCACATCAGCCCTGCCGGCTCGATCAAGGCCGACAGTCCTGCCGGCAGGTACCTGGCGGACCACGGCATCGAGCGCAAGGACTTCAACTCCTACGGCTCGCGCCGCGGCAACCACGAGGTCATGATCCGGGGCACCTACGCCAACATCCGGTTGCGCAACGAGCTGCTGGACGGCGTCGAGGGCGGATTCACCCGCGACTTCACCGCCGGCGGGGAGCAGTCGACGATCTACGACGCGGCCCAGAACTACGCCGCCGCCGGGACGCCGCTGGTCATCCTCGCGGGCAAGGAGTACGGCTCCGGCTCCAGCCGCGACTGGGCCGCCAAGGGCACCCGCCTGCTCGGCGTCAAGGCCGTGATCGCCGAGTCCTACGAGCGGATCCACCGGTCCAACCTCATCGGCATGGGCGTGCTCCCGCTGCAGTTCCCGGCGGGCCAGAGCGCCGACTCCCTCGGCCTGGACGGCACGGAGACGTTCTCGATCAGCGGGGTGACCGCCCTCAACGAGGGGGGTGTGCCGCGCACGGTTCCGGTCAGCGCCGAGAAGGAGTCCGGCGAGACGGTGCAGTTCGAGGCCGTCGTGCGCATCGACACCCCCGGCGAGGCGGACTACTACCGCAACGACGGCATCCTGCAGTACGTCCTGCGCTCGCTGGTGGGCAGCGACGCCTGACACCGCCGCGCAGCGAGCTCCACACCACGCTCGCCCCGACGCCGACGCCCCGTCGACCCTCCCGGTCGGCGGGGCGTCGGCGTCGGGGCGGGTGGACGGGGCGCACTCCGTGACGTAGACTAGATGACACGTCACGCATTGAGGAGCCGTCATGACCGACACCACCACGCCCGCCCGCACCGACCGTCTCGCCGCCGACACCTCGATGGGACCGGTGACCCTCGAGGTCGCCGACCTGGCGGGGATGACCGCCTTCTACCGCGACGCGGTGACCCTGCAGGTCATCGCCGAGGACGGCCCCGTGGTGACGATGGGACGCGGCACCACCCCCGTCGTCGTGCTGCGGCACCGCCCCGAGCTCAGGCACGCCACCCCCGGATCGGCCGGGCTCTTCCACACCGCCATCCTCTTCCCGACCCAGGCCTCGCTGGCCGCAGCGGTCGCCTCGATGGCCAAGGCCCGCGCCCCCTACACCGGCAGCGCCGACCACCTGGTCAGCAAGGCCTTCTACTTCGACGACCCGGAGGGCAACGGCATCGAGCTCTACTGGGACCGCGACCGGACCCGGTGGAGCTGGGTGCACGGCCGGGTCGAGATGGACAACCGGTTCCTCGACGCCAACAGCTTCCTCCAGGAGCACCTCACGCCGGAGGGGCTGGCGACCCCGGACGCCGGTGACGCCGTCGTCGGCCACGTGCACCTGTCGGTCGGCGACGTGCGCACCGCCCGGGACTTCTACGTGGACACCCTCGGCTTCGACACCACCAACGAGTGGGCCGGGACCGCCCTGTTCGTCAGCGCGGGCGGCTACCACCACCACATGGCGATGAACGTCTGGAACAGCCGGGGCGCCGGTCGCCGGTTCCCGACCCTGGGCCTGGGCCAGGTGGACATCGAGCTGCCGAGCACCGACGACGTCGGGGCGCTCAGCGAGCGGATGCACCACCACGGCATCCAGACGGCCGACGACGGGCGCACGGTCAGCTTCGAGGACCCGTGGGCCAACCGTCTGCACGTGCGGGTCGCCGGAGCCTGAGCGCCCCCGACCATGCCTGACTACGGCCACGAGGTCCGGCTGGGGATCTTCCCCACCCCTGCCGCGGCCGAGGCCCACCGCGCCGTCGAGCTCGGCGTCCTGGCCGACACCGTCGGCATCGACCTGGTCACGGTCCAGGACCACCCCTACCAGGCCGCGCACCTGGACAGCTGGACGCTCCTGACCTGGATCGCCGCCCGGACGAGCCGGGTCCGTCTCGGGCTGAACGTCGCCAACCTGCCCCTGCGTCCGCCGGTCGTGCTGGCCCGTTCCGTGGCCTCCCTGGACCTGCTCTCCGGCGGTCGGGCCGACCTGGGTCTCGGGGCCGGTGCGTTCTGGGACGCGATCGTGGCCGCCGGCGGGCCGCGCCGGACGCCGGGGGAGTCGGTGGACGCGCTCGTCGAGGCGGTCGACGTGGTCCGCCAGGTATGGAGCGGCCAGGGCTCCGTGCGCGTCGACGGTGAGCACTACCGCGTCCGCGGTCTGCACGCGGGCCCGGCGCCCTCGGGCGACCCCGCCCTCTGGATCGGCGCCTACGGCCCTCGGATGCTGCGGGTCACCGGCCGCCTCGCCGACGGGTGGCTGCCGAGCATGGGCTACCTGCCGCCGGAGAGGCTCGGCGGGGCCAACGCGCGGATCGACCAGGCGGCCACCGCGGCGGGACGCGCACCCCAGGACGTGGTGCGGCTCTACAACGTCCACGGCCGGTTCGGTCGCGGGTCGGGGATGCTGCTGGGTGGTCCGGCCGCGTGGGCCGAGCAGCTGGCGGAGCTGGTGCTCGAGCACGGCATGTCCACCTTCGTGCTGGCCACCGACGACGTCGGGGCCGTGCGCACGTTCGGGCAGGAGGTCGGGCCCGCCCTGCGGGACCTGGTGGAGGTCGAGCGGTCCCGTCGCGCGGCGGGGGGCGATCCCGGGGGTGCCGGGCCCGGCGCCGGTGGGGCAGGCAACCCGGCCGCCGGGGTGACGAGGGTGCCGACGACACCGGTCGCTGCCGGCCCGGCCGGTCCGCGGCCGGACGTGCCCGAGGGGATCGTCCCGACCCCCGACGACGGGACCCGGCTCACCGGGGAGCTCGACTGGGACGAGGACTCCCGTCCGAGCGTGCCGGCACCCGAGGCGTCGCCCCCGACCTACCCCCGGGCCCGGCTGGCGGTTCCCCAGCACCTCATCGACATCCACGACCACCTGCGCACCGAGCTCGCCTCCGTCCGTGACGTCGTCGACCAGGTCCGCAGGGGGCACCTGCAGGTCGGGCAGGCGCGCTCGGTGATCAACACCATGGCGATGCGGCAGAACAACTGGACGCTGGGGGCGTTCTGCGAGTCCTACTGCCGGGTCGTGACCGGGCACCACACGCTGGAGGACCGCTCGGTCTTTCCGCACCTGCGTCGCCGCGAACCGGCGCTGGCGCCGGTGCTGGACCGGCTGGAGGAGGAGCACGAGGTGATCGCCGACGTGCTCGACCGCCTCGACCGGGCGCTGGTGGCGCTGGTCGAGGAGGAGGGCTACGGACGGGCCGCGCACGCCGCGCTCGAGGAGCTGGGCCGCAGCGTCGACCTGCTCACCGACACCCTGCTCTCGCACCTGTCCTACGAGGAGCGCGAGCTGGTCGGGCCGCTGGCCCGCCACGGCTTCGGCTGAGCGAGCCGCTCAGGGGTGCGTCACTCCACCGCCGGTCCCGCCTCCTGCCCGAACCGCTCCAGGGGAGCCGACGGTCGACGCCGGTCCGGCTGTCGGCAGGGAGTCGTACACTTGTTCGTATGTCGAGTGGACCGCCGGGCTGGCCCGACCGCGTCCCTCCCGCCGGGGTCCCGGGCTGGGAGGAGGCGGCGGTGTCCTGGCTGCTCGACCAGTGTCCGGCCGACTACCGCGCCTACCAGGCGTGGCGGCGCCACCCGTCCGCCCTGGCCTGGGTGGCCACCCGCCACCTGGAGGCCCAGCTGGAGGCGATGCGTGGCGCCTGGCGCGACGTGCGTCCCGAGCTGGGACCCGTGCTGCCGCCGGGCTCGCTGGGTGACGTGCTCGAGTCCCTGGCCCGGGAGGGACTGCGGCTGCGGGCCGCCCACCGGGCCGCGGGCCTGCTGCTGGAGGCGCTCCGCCTGCGGGCACCGATGCGCTGACGCCCTGATCGGCGGTGCCGTGCCACGATGGACCATGGCCAAGGACCGCAGCCCCCGTCTGGACCGCAAGATCTACGAGGCCGAGCTGCTGCGCCTGCAGGGCGAGCTCGTCCAGATGCAGGAGTGGGTCCGGGAGACGGGGCAGCGGGTGGTGGTCGTCTTCGAGGGGCGCGACGCGGCCGGCAAGGGCGGCGCGATCAAACGGGTCACCGAGTACCTCTCACCCCGGCAGGCGCAGATCGTCGCGCTGCCGACCCCCACCGAGCGGCAGACGACGCAGTGGTACTTCCAGCGCTACGTGGAGCACCTCCCGGCCGCGGGCGAGATCCGGCTCTTCGACCGGTCCTGGTACAACCGGGCGGGTGTCGAGCGGGTGATGGGCTACTGCACCCCGGAGGAGCACCGTCGTTTCCTGCAGCAGTGCCCCATCTTCGAGCGGATGCTCGTCGACGACGGCGTCCTGCTGCGCAAGTACTGGTTCTCGGTCAGCGACGCCGAGCAGGAGCGCCGCTTCCGGTCCCGGCTCGAGGACCCGATGCGCCGGTGGAATCTCTCGGGCACCGACCTGGAGAGCCTGACCCGCTGGGAGGACTACAGCCGGGCCAAGGACGAGATGTTCGTGCACACCGACATCCCGGAG
>DATISK010000066.1:0-5964 GCA_035581545.1 Ornithinimicrobium sp.
GGAGCGGGAGGAGAGGGCCGCCCAGGAGGAGGCGGAGCGCCGGGAGGCCGCCGAGCGGGAGGCCGCCCAACGCGAGGCCGCCGAACGCGCCGAGGCGGATCGGGTCGCCGCCGAACTCGCTGAGGCCGAGCGGGTCGCCGCCGAGCGGGCGGAGGCGGAGCGGGTCGCCGCCGAGCGTGCGGAGGCGGAGCGTCAGGCGAACCCGCCGCCGGCGCCGCAGCCCGCCCCTCAGCCACAGCCAGCCCCACAGCCCCAGCCCGCACCTCAGCCGCAACCGGCCCCACCGCCCCCGCCGCCGGCGAGCCAGCCGGGGGCCGGCTACACCGGTTGCCGGGCCTACGTCGGCGGGCCCTACGTCGACGACCAGGGCCGGTCCTACACCCCGATCGACTGCGAGACGAAGCTGCCGCTCGTGCCCTAGACCCGTCCCTGTCGCACCATTGACCCTCCCCGGCACGAGGAGGAGACTCGTGGTGCCACCCCGGGGATCCGGTGGGTCTTTCCGTGGAGGTGCGTCAGACCGGCGCAAGAGCAGGACTCCGACGAACGGGAGTGAACATGCCCACGAACGAGGAATTCGAGGAGCTCAAGGGTCGTATCGTCGAGCTCGAGAGCAAGCTGGCGCAGGCCCAGGAGGGCGTCACGGTCAGACGCCCGGCCGACAGCATCAGCGCCGAGGACATGCAGGCCTACGTCAGGGTCAGGGACGTCATCGCCCCGGACTACGGCGAGTTCTGCGGGATCAACGACTGCTTCCGCTGCATCGTCTCCCGGTGCTACCAGCCGTGCGTCGTGCAGTGCATCACCCGGTGCATCAACGAGTGCACCTGCGGGCCGTGCAACATCGACCCCGGCTTCATCCCGGGCGGCATGCACCGCTTCGGCGGCCTCGGCGGGTGACGGACACCTCCCGCGACCTCGGGCAGACGCGGCTCGCGGCGGCCGCAGGACTGGAGATCGTCCCGGTCGACGACGGGCTCGTGCTCGCGACGGCCGTCTCGACCATGCGGCTGGAGGGCGGCGTCGCCAGCTTCGTCCGCGACCGGCTCCTCCCGGCGCTCGAGTCGAGGCCCACCCGCCAGGGGCTGTGGGACCGGTGGCCGGAGCTGCCCCGGGACGAGGCGGGACGGGTCCTGGACCGCCTGGTCGACAGCGGCGTGGTGATCGAGCTCGCGCCGGGGGCGACGGACGGCACCGTGGACGGCATCAAAGACGGCACCACGGCCTGGACGACCCTGGTCAGCACCGACCTGGGCTCCCGGCAGCGGCTCGAGGAGCGGCTGGCGTCGCTGCGCGTCCTGGTCCTCGGCGGTGACGTCGGTGTGGCCGCGGTGGGCAGGGCCCTCGCCGACGCCGGGATGGGCGGTGTCGTGCCGGCCTTCCCGGACGCGGGTGGACCGCCGGGCCGCGGTGGCGGGCTCGTCTACCCCCTGACCAGGCCCGGGGTGGCCGAGCTCGTCCGTGACCGGGACCTGGTCGTCGTGCTGACCGAGCCGTCGCTCGCCGCCGTCCGTGTCTGGGCCAACGAGGCCGGACTGGCCGAGGACGTGCCGGTCCTGCACGTCGCCGTCGACGGGACCGGGGCCGACCTCGGGCCGCTCGTCCTCCCCGGGGAGGGACCCTGCTACCTGTGCTGGCGCATGCGTGCCCTCGCCTGCGAGGACGACTTCGCGGTGGCGATGGCCCGGGAGGAGTCCCGGGACGGCACCCGCGGGGCCGCTGCGGTGCCCCGCCCGGTGCTGCCGGGGCTCGTGGAGACCGTCGCGGGCCGGGTGACCCAGGAGGTCCTGGCGCTGGTCGCCGGCATCGGACCCCTCACCCTGGCCCACCACGTGCTGCGGGTGGACGCGCTCACGGGCGAGGCGAGGCGGCACCGGGTCCTGCCCCGCCCCGACTGTCCCGCCTGCTCAAAAAAAGACCGGCCGCCGCAGGCGGCCCCCTCCCTCGCTGAGCTCCTCGCCGAACCGGTGAGGTCGACCCCCTTCGACGCGATCGCCGAGGCCGTGGTCGGCCCCGTCGCCGGGCTCGTCCGACGCCTGGACAGGGTGCCCAAGGACGTGACGGAGCCCGAGCTGCCCCTCGTCGTGCGGGCGGAGCTCGCCAACGCCCGCTTCCAGCCGGACGACGGGTTCGTCACCTGTTCGGGGAAGGGCGTCCGCGCGACGGCGGCGCGCGACACCGCCCTCGGGGAGGCGCTCGAACGCTACGCCAGCCTCATGTGGGACCCGCCCCGCCGCTTCCGTGGAGCTGCGCCGGACGTCCCCGGTCGGCACCTGGACCCGCACGAGCTGGTGCTCTTCGACCCGGGGCAGTACGCGACGCTGCCGTTCGCCCCCTACTCGCCCGGCACGGTCCTGGACTGGGTGCCGGCGCGCTCCCTCGGCAGCGGGGACGAGGTCTGGGTGCCGCTGCTGGCGGCCCACCTGGGGTATGACGTGCCGACGCACGCGGAGTACCTCTTCCCCGCGACCTCCAACGGCTTCGCCGCCGGCTCGGGCCTGGCGACCGCCGTCGAGTCGGCCCTGCTGGAGGTCGTGGAGCGGGACGCGTTCCTGGTGTCCTGGTTCCACCGGCTGGTCACCCCTCGGATGGACGCCCGCACGGTCCCGGACGAGGACACCCGGGCCGTGGCCGCGGCATACGCCCGCCGGGGGGTCGAGGTCGAGGTGCACGTGCTGCCCACCGACTCCCTGGTCACGGTCTGTCTCGCCGTCGCCTGGGCGGACGAGGCGCCGGCCGCCGTGGTGGGGCTCGGTGCCGCGCGCGACCCGGTCGAGGCGGCGCGCAAGGCCGTGCTCGAGGTCGCCCAGGTCCGGCCGGCCCTGCGCGCCCGCCTGCGGGACGCGGCGACGCAGGAGCGGATGACGCAGCTCGTGGCCGACCCGGCGCTCGTGCACGAGCTGGAGGACCACGACCTCCTCTACGCCGACCCCGGCACCGCGCGGAGCGGCCTCGACCACTGGCGGCAGGGGAGCGTGGCGCCGTGGGAGGCGCCCCCGGGGGACCCTCCCGACCTCGCGCAGCTGGTCGCCTCGGTCGTCGAGGTGGCGGGCGACGTCCTCTACCTGGACGTCACGACGGCGGAGGTGGACGCCCTCGGCGTCAAGGTCGCGCGGGTCCTGGTGCCCGGCTTCCAACCCATCCACTTCGGTGCCGACCAGGCGAGGCTCGGCCACCAGCGGCTGCTGCGCGTGCCCGCCGAGCTGGGGCTGCGGGAGGCACGACCCACCCTGGCCGAGCTCAACCACCTGCCCCACCCCCTCTCCTGACGGAGCACCATGGACGCCGAGGCGATCGAACCGGTCCACCGCATGCGGGAGCACGAGACCCAGGCGTGGACCTTCCACCGCAGCACGGCGCGGTGGCTGTTCAACGTGGCGGGCGGACACTCGCCGCAGCCCCGGCCGGGTCGGGAGCACCCGGGGAGCGGGTGGACCCCGCTGCCGGAGCCCGCGGCGCTCTCCGCGTCGCTCACCGAGGCGATCGGGGACCGGGTCTCCTGCCGGGCCTTCGGGCCCGGACCGGTCCCGCTGGCGCAGCTGGCGGCCGTCCTGCAGCACACCTACGGGCTCGAGGGCCGCAGCGAGGACGGGGAACTGGAGCTGGTCGACCGGCCCGTGCCCTCCGCGGGCGGGCTCTATCCCCTGGAGGTGACCCTCCTCGTCCGGGCGGTGGAGGGCCTGGATCCGGGCGTCCACCACTACGTGCCGGCGGCGGGAGGGCTGGAGAAGCTCCGCGACGGCCCGCTGCCGCCGACGTTCCTGACCTACCTGTTCATGGGCCAGCCGTGGGTGGCCGAGGCCGGCGTGGTCCTGGTGGTGAGCGTGGTGACCGGTCGCAGCATGGTGAAGTACGGCGACCGCGGCTACCGCTACCTCCTGCTCGAGGCCGGGCACCTCGTGCAGAACGTCAACCTGGTCGCCACGGCGCTCGGTCTGGGGTCGGTGAACATCGGCGGCTTCTACGACGACGAGCTGGCCGCCCTCATCAGGGTGGACCCGGAGTTCGAGATCCCGCTCTACGCCTCGGCCTTGGGGCGGCCGCTGCACCCCGGCGACCGGATGGCGAGCCGGGCGCTCGACCGCTCGTCCTGATCGGTCGGCCGCCGTCGCCCGGTGCGACACGCCGGGGGCCGGGGCGTCTTCCGGACCCGGGATCCGCGTCGTGGCGCGGGGGGGGTGGTGCTCCCCGCACCGGTTTCGGGGGAGGTGTTGCATCTAGGGGCGGGGCGGCATACGATCGCAACATCTAGTAGTTACAGCACTGTGGTTCCTCCACATGTTGTGCACAGCTAGAGGACGTGTTCCCACATGTCATCCACAGGTCGTCCCCAGATCAGCACACAGGGCGCCCCCGTCAGGGGGTGTCTGAGGCGTGCTGCCCGCACCCTCGAGGAGGAGAGTCGTGCACTGCCCGTTCTGCCGTCACACCGACTCGCGGGTCGTCGACAGCCGCGTCCAGGAGGAGGGCACCGTCATCCGCCGGCGCCGCCAGTGCCCCGAGTGCGGGCGCCGGTTCGGCACCGTGGAGACGGCCACCCTCTCGGTCATCAAGCGGTCCGGGGTGACCGAGCCGTTCAGCCGGGACAAGGTCATCACCGGCGTCCGCAAGGCCTGCCAGGGCCGCCCGGTCACCGACGACCAGCTCCAGATCCTGGCCCAGCAGGTCGAGGAGACCATCCGCTCTCAGGGGCAGGCGGAGGTCGACGCGCACGAGGTCGGCCTGGCGATCCTCGACCCCCTGCGCTGCCTCGACGAGGTGGCCTACCTGCGCTTCGCCTCGGTCTACCAGGCGTTCGACTCGCTCGAGGACTTCGAGCAGGCGATCACGCTCCTGCGGACCGAGCAGGACGCGCAGCTCGCACCGCCAGGGGGTATGCGGTAGCACCGCACCCTCGCAGGCCACCGGGTATGTCAGACCTGTCCGGTGGACTGGATCACCACGGACCACAGACCACGCAGCACCCAGCACGAACCACACCCACCACGCACCGAGGGAGACAAGCATGACCGAGACGACAGGGGCCAAGTCGCGCACCCGCCGCGGCGACAAGGGGCTGAAGATCGAGCGGATCTTCACCACCCCGGGCGTCCACCCCTACGACCAGGTCACCTGGGAGAAGCGGGACGTCGTCCAGACCAACTGGAAGAGCGGCGAGACGATCTTCGAGCAGCGCGGCGTGGAGTTCCCCGACTTCTGGTCGGCGAACGCCTCGACGATCGTGACGACCAAGTACTTCCGCGGTGCGGTGGGCACCCCGGAGCGTGAGCAGGGTCTGAAGCAGCTGGTCGACCGCGTGGTGCTGACCTACGTCAAGGCGGGCAAGGAGCACGGCTACTTCGCCACCGACGAGGACGCCGAGATCTTCGAGCACGAGCTGACCTACACGCTCATCCACCAGGTCTTCTCGTTCAACTCACCCGTGTGGTTCAACGTGGGCACGCAGAGCCCGCAGCAGGTCAGCGCCTGCTTCATCCTGTCCGTCGACGACTCGATGGACTCGATCCTCAACTGGTACCGCGACGAGGGCTTCATCTTCAAGGGTGGCTCCGGCGCCGGCCTCAACCTCTCCCGCATCCGCTCCTCCAAGGAGCTGCTCTCCTCCGGCGGCACCGCCTCCGGCCCGGTCTCCTTCATGCGCGGCGCGGACGCCTCCGCGGGCACCATCAAGTCCGGCGGCGCGACCCGCCGTGCGGCGAAGATGGTCGTCCTGGACGTCGACCACCCCGACATCGAGGAGTTCATCGACACCAAGGCGCGCGAGGAGGACAAGATCCGCGCGCTGCGCGACGCCGGCTTCGACATGGACCTGGGCGGGGCCGACATCCACTCGGTGCAGTACCAGAACGCCAACAACTCCGTCCGCGTCACCGACGCGTTCATGCGCGCCGTCGAGGAGGGCACCGAGTTCGGCCTGACCTCCCGCAAGGACGGCTCGGTCATCGACACCGTCGACGCCCGCGG
>DATISK010000067.1:0-3394 GCA_035581545.1 Ornithinimicrobium sp.
GTCCTCGTCCCGGGCCACGATCAGGCCGGCCTGCGCGAGGGTGCTCGCCTTGACCGCCCCGAGGTACAGGGACCCGAGCACGTCCACCCGCATGGCCACGTCGGCCCCGTCGGGCAGCTCCACCGCGGGGACCGAGCGCCCGGCGTCGTCGTCGGCGGTGCGGGGACGGTCGCCCAGCCGCTCGACCACGGGCGTCCCGCTGCTGGTGTCCAGCGCCCACACGCCGTCGGCGTAGCCCATCGAGTCCACGAGGGAGATGACGATCCGCCCGCGGAAGGTGTACGGGCGCGCCACCAGTGCGGCGGCGGGGTCCAGGACCCGCACCCACACCTTGTCGGACTCCGCGGTGACGCGGTACTTGGCGCGGTCCGCCATCGCCCACACCAGCGGGTCCTCCACGGGCGCGCGGCCGAAGCGGACCTGGTCCACGAGGTCCAGGGAGGTCACGAACTCCCACAGGGCGATCGACACGTCCGGGGAGGCGCCCACGAGGTCGAGCACCGTCAGGGTCAGCGGATAGGAGGTGTTGGGCTCGAACCGGTAGGTCACGTAGCCGTCCGGGCGCATCGCGTCGTCGTAGTGCACGGCGCAGCGCACCTCGGGGTCCGCCTTCTGCGGGGTGATGGCGTACTCCCCCGTGTACTCGGGCCAGTGGTAGGCCACTCGGCTCACCGATCCGTGCGAGCTCTCGTGGAAGCGCTGGAAGAGCACGGGGGCGAGCTGGCGCACCGCCTCGCCGTCGGCCATCTCCACGCTGCCCACGGTGGGGGCCTTGAGCTGCAGGCGGGTCGTGGCGTCCACGGTGACCTCGCGGTTGAACGTGGCGGCGCCGAAGCCGAACCGGCCGTAGATGGTGGCCTCGGTCGCGGTCAGCAGCGCCACGGGGTAGCCGTCCCGCCGGGCGCGGTCGAGCTCCCCCGTCATGAGCCGGCGCAGCAGCCCGCGGCGGCTGTGCGTGGGCCGGACGGTGACCTCGGAGATGAGCCGGGCGCGCAGCAGCCGGCCGCGGCCCGCGCTGAGCGAGCCCTCCCAGGACGTGAAGGTCGCCACGGGCCGCCGGGTGGGCAGCGCCGCCTCCGGCACGGCGTGGGGGTACGCCGCCCGCAGCCGCACCCGCTCGGCGTGCATCCAGGACAGGGTGCGCTCGAGGGTCTCGTCGGTCGGCTCCGCCTGGTGGAAGCCCTGGCGGATGGCCCGGACCCACTCCGCGGCGGCCGGGTTGGCCGCGACGCCCCCGGGGCCCACGCCGAACTCCGCGAAGGTGTAGTCGTGCCCGTCGGCCGAGTAGGACTCGGTCACGGTGCCGGGGGTGGACGGTGTCGTCGGAGCGTCGTGCTGGGGGTCCATGGCGTGTTCCTCGTTCGCGGTGGGGTCGGGTGGCGGGCCGGCCGGAGTGCCGGGCCGGCCGGTCAGTGGGCGGCCTCGTGCCAGGAGCGGCCCGCGCCGACGTTGACCTCCAGCGGCACGGTCAGCTCGGCGGCGCCGCCCATCTCCTCGCGCAGCACCCGCTCCACGGTCTCGCGCTCCCCGCGGACCACCTCGACCACGAGCTCGTCGTGGACCTGCAGGAGCATCCGCGAGCCGAGCCCCTCGTCGGCGAAGCGCCGGTCCACGCCGAGCATCGCCTTCTTGATGATGTCCGCGGCCGAGCCCTGGATGGGGGCGTTGAGGGCGGCGCGCTCGGCCATGGAGCGCAGCTGCCGGTTGTCGCTGGAGAGGTCCGGGAGGTAGCGGCGGCGGCCGTCGATCGTGGCCGTGTAGCCGTCCTCGCGGGCCTGCTCCACGACGCCGCGCAGGTACTCGCGCACCGCCCCGAACCGGGTGAAGTAGTCGCTCATCAGGGTGCGGGCCTCGTCCACGGGGATCCGCAGCTGCTTGGAGAGCCCGAAGGAGCTCAGCCCGTAGACCAGCCCGTAGCTCATGGCCTTGACCTTGGAGCGCATGGGCGCGCTGACCTCCTCCGGGGCCACGCCGAAGATCTTCGAGCCGACGAAGCGGTGCAGGTCCTCGCCGCTGCGGAACGCCTCGATGAGCGCCTCGTCCCCGGACAGGTGCGCCATGATGCGCATCTCGATCTGGGAGTAGTCGGCGGTCAGCAGCTGCTCGTACGCCCGCCCGTCCTCCGGGCGCCCGACCACGAACAGCCCTCGGATGCGGCGGCCCTCCTCGGTGCGCACCGGGATGTTCTGCAGGTTGGGGTTGGTCGAGGACAGCCGGCCGGTGGCGGCGACGTTCTGCATGTAGGTGGTGTGCACGCGGCCGTCCTCGGCGATGGCCTTCTGCAGGCCCTCGACGGTCTGGCGGAGCTTGTTGGCGTCCCGGTAGGCCAGCAGGCCGGCGAGGAAGCGGTGCCCCTTGGAGTCCGGGTCGGTGCGGGTGAGCAGCTCCGCCACGGCGTCGGCGTCGGTGGTGAAGCCGGACTTGATCTTCTTGGTCCTCGGCAGCCCCAGCTCCTCGAACATCACCTGCTGCAGCTGCTTGGTGGAGCCGAGGTTCACGGGCTCCTCGATCTGGGCGTGCGCCTCCTGCTGCGCCTGCTCGATCACCCGGGCGAAGTCGTCGAGCAGGACCTGGACCCCCTCGGGGTCCACCGCGATCCCGGCGAGCTCCATCCGGCCCAGCACCACGGCCAGGGGCAGCTCCAGCTCCGTGAGCAGGGCGGTCTGGTGCGTCTCGGCCAGCTTCTCCAGCAGGTGCTCGGAGAGCTGGACGGTCGCGACCGCCAGCTCCGCCTCCCGCCGCAGCACCGCCGGGACGGGCCAGGCCTCGGCCTCGAGGGCGAGCTGCTGCTGTCCCTCGGCGGCGGAGCCGTCCGCGACGGGCGCCACCGCCAGGCCCAGCCGGTCCTCGAGCAGCGCGGGGAGCTCGTAGCTGCGCCGCGCCGGCTGCAGCAGGTAGGCCGAGAGCTGGGGGTCGTCCACGACCCCGGCCAGCGGCAGACCCCGCACCGCGAGGGACTTCCAGACGTCCTTGAGCCCGTCCACGATCTTGGGCCGGTCCGCGTCGGCCAGCCAGCGGGCCAGCGCGGACTCCAGCGCGGAGTCGGCGGCCGCGAGGTCCAGGAACAGCGCGGACGGCTGGTGGCCGCCCCGGGCGAGGACCGCCCCGGAGAGCTCGCGGGCGCCCGGCAGCACGGGGTCGTCGTCGCGGTGCAGCGCGTGCAGCACCACGGGGCCCTGTCCGCCGGCCAGCCACCGCTCGAGCTCCTCGGCGGTGCCGGGGCGCTCGATGTCCCCCAGGCCCCGGTCGGCGGGCGGCGCCGCCTCCTCCGCGGGGCGTCCGAACGCGTCGAAGAGCCGGTTGCGCAGGCCGTCGCCGAATTCGAGGTCGTCGAAGACCTCCCCCACCGCCTGGGCGTCGGGCACGGGCAGGCCCGCGTCGGCGAGGTCGATCT